>NZ_JALCYX010000001.1:0-215597 GCF_022690695.1 Anaeromyxobacter sp. SG17 | reverse complement strand
TCTCGGGGGGCCACGGGGGTAGCGGGGGGGCCCCCCCCGGGCGGGGGCGGCGCGGGGGCGGGGTGCCGCCGCCGGACTTTGCAGGTACGGGCCGTCGCGCGGCGGTGAGCGCCGCGCGTCCAAGCGCCATCAGATGCGCTCCGGGGCGTCGACGGTCCGCTCGTCGCGGACGTTCCCGGTGTTCAGAGTACCGGCGGGCTCGAACAGGAGCACCTCGACCTCGCGCTCCGCCACCGGCCGGTGCTCGACGCCGCGGGGGACGACGATGAGCTCTCCTTCCCGCAGCTCGATGGAGCGATCGCGGAGCTCCATCCGCAGCACGCCGCGGAGGACGAGGAACAGCTCGTCCTCGCGCTCGTGCTGGTGCCACACGAAGGGTCCGGCGAGCTTCACCACCTTCACGTGCTGGCCGTTCAGCTCCGCGACGACGCGCGGGTGCCAGAAGTCGTCGACGAGCGCGAGCTTCTCCCCGAGGTTCACCTTGTCCATGCCGTCGTTCTAGACCGGACCGCGGGCTACAGCCACTCGTCGAAGAGCGACGCCGCGTCGCGCGCCACGTCCACGACCGGGTCGCGGCGCGACCACTCCTCGCGCGTGATCTCCTTCGAGCGGACGAGGTCGGCGCGCAGCGTGCGGTCGAGGTGCCCGGCGAGCGCGGGCGAGTCGGCCACGACCGAGCCCTCCTCGAGACGGTCGAAGCTCAGCGGGTCCATGTTGGTCGAGCCGATCGCCACCCAGCGGTCGTCCACCAGCACGGTCTTCGCGTGCATCATGCTCGGCTGGTACTCGTAGATCCGCACGCCTGCGGCGAGCAGCTCCTCGTAGCTCGCGCGCTGCCACCTCGCAGCCCGACCGCCTCAGCGCGTCCCGCTGCGCGTCGTCGAACTTCAGCGAGCCGAACGGGTCGACGACGATGCGGCACTCGACCCCACGCGCGCGCCGGAGCAGCGCGTCGGTGATGCGGCGCGAGGGGCCCTCCGCGCCGCGCCAGATGAAGCTCACGATGTGCACGTGACGCCTCGCCGCCGCGATGTCCTTCACCATCGCGTCGAAGACGGCGCCGTTCTCGATGGGCGTGAGCTCGTTCCCCGCGACGAGCCGCGCCCCGGTCTGCGCCTCGAGGCGCGCGTCCAGGGCGGCGGGTGGCGCCGGCGCGACGCGCGCTTCCGGGTTCGCGCGGCAGGCGCCGGCGAGGAGCGCCGCCGTGGCGAGCCACGCCGCGCGGCGGTCGAAGGGCCTCATCGCCCTCACGCTAATCACGCGACCGGGCGGGACGTGGTCTGGGCGCCAGGCGGGGCTGTGGGAGGAGGTCGGCGCCACGCGGCCGCGGCGAATGAACGCGGCTCCTGACGGAGCAGGGGCCCGCCCAGGGAGCACGCGGGCGGGCGCCGCGCGGTAACGTGGAGCCCGCGCCGTCCGGGGAAGCCCGCGGCGCTCACCGAAGGAGACGCGATGACCTCACGTAGCCGGCCGCTCGCGGTGGCGGCGCTCGTTGCAGCCGCCCTCACGTCCACGGCCTCGGCCGACGAGGGCCACATCCTCCGCTGTGGAACCGGTGTCCACGCCGGCGAGGCGGAGGGGCTCGTGCCGCTGCCGCAGGGGGACGTCTTCTGTCCGCTCGTCGCCGATCCGAAGGCGATCCGCTCCTTCGTGTCGTATCTGTGGGGCAAGTTCCCGACGAGCGAGCAGACGCTGCACCTCGGCTCGATCGGCGTGGGCGACGGCTTCGCGCTCTTCCGGCTCGGCGGTCCCCGTCCCGGCGAAGGGCTCCAGCTCGGGCTGGAGGCCGCCGTGTTCGCGCAATTCGACCTCGACTCCCCGAGCGACGACCTCCTGAACGCGGACTACCTCGTGGGCCTGCCGCTGACGTACCGGTACGCCGGCTTCTCGGCGCGCGCCCGCGTCTACCACCAGAGCTCCCACCTCGGAGACGAGCTGCTCCTCCGCGCCGACAGCGAGATCCAGCGCGTGAACCTGGCGTTCGAGTCCGTCGAGCTCGTCCTGTCGCAGGAGCTCGGGCCGCTCCGCGTCTACGCGGGCGGCGAGTACCTCGTGAACCGCAAGCCGAGCACGCTCGACCCGAAGCTGGTCCACGCCGGCGCGGAGGTGCGGGCAGGCCCGACGCGCGGGCTGCGGCTCGTGGCGGCGGCGGACGTGAAGTCCACGGAGCAGCAGGAGTGGAAGCCGGCCGTCAGCGTCCGCGCCGGCGTGGAGGCGGCCTGGTGGCGCAGCGAGGGGCACCCGCCGCGGATCTGGAGCCTCCTCGGTGAGTACTACGACGGGCCGTCGCCGTACGGGCAGTTCTTCCTCGAGTCCACCCGCTACGCCGGCGTGGGGTTCCACGTCCAACTCTGACGCCGCGCCGGCTCACCGGTGCGTCAGGGCGCTCGCCGGCGACGGTTCCGTGCCTCGCCACGTCATGGCCAGCCCGGCGGTCTCCGCGCGGCCAGGCGCCCGCCTGGCGTCCAGGCTCGCTTTCGCTTGACATAGGGGAGGGGGGTATCTAGATCCGGATCGGCGGGCATACGCCCCGGGGGTATCCGCGGGCGGCCGAACGGAGGCAGGAGATGGACGTGAGCGAGGTGGCCGTCGTGGCGGGCGGCGTGGCCGCGATCGGCTGGGTGAACTGGTACTTCTTCCTCGCCGAGCGGCGGAAGGCGGCGGTCGCCGCCAAGGTGGGCGCGACGGGCGTCCAGCAGGCGGTGATCCGGGTGGAGGGGGGCTACTCGCCGGCGCGCGTGCGGCTGCGGGCCGGTCAGCCCGCGCGGCTCGTCTTCGATCGCCGCGAGGACTCGAGCTGCTCCGAGGAGGTGGTCATCCCGGAACTCGGCCTCCGGCGCTTCCTCCCCGCCCACCAGCGGACCAGCGTCGATCTGCCGGCGCAGCGCGCCGGGACGTACGAGTTCACCTGCGGCATGGGCATGCTCCGCGGCAGCCTCGTCGTGGAGGAGGAATGACCATGGACGCCACGACGAGGACGGTGGCGCGCGCCGGCGAGGCCGGCGCCGGCGCCCCGACGCTGAAGGTCGCGCCAGCGCGCCTCACGGTCCAGGTCTCGGGCATGACCTGCGCCGCGTGCCAGGCGCGCGTGCAGAAGGCGCTCGCGAGCGCGCCGGGGGTGCTCGACGCGAACGTGAACCTCATGACGGCCGAGGCGACGATCGCCTTCGACCCGAGCGCGGCCTCCGCGGAGGCGCTCCTCGAGCGCGTCCGCTCGACCGGCTACGGCGCGACGCTCCCGCTCGCCGGCGGCGACGCGCTCGCCGAGCAGGACGAGGCGCGCGTCCGCGAGTTCCGCGAGCTCCGCGGCAAGGCCCTCGCCTCGCTCGCCGCCGGCGCCGTCGCGATGGTCGCGTCGATGCCGCTCATGGCGACGCACGCGCACCTCGGCCTCGGCGCGCCGGCCGATCCGTTCATGCGCTGGAGCATGCGGGTCCTCGATCCGACGCTCTCGCGCGCGCTCCCGTGGCTGTACGCCATCCCGCCGCGCGCGATCTCGTACGGGCTCCTCGTCCTCACGACCGGCGTGATGGCCTGGGCGGGGCGCCACTTCTACACCCGCGCCTGGGCGGCGTTCCGCCACCACTCGGCGGACATGAACACGCTCGTCGCCGTCGGGACGGGCGCCGCCTACCTGCTCTCCGTCATCGCCACGCTCGCGCCCGGCTTCTTCGTCGCGCGCGGCGTCCCGCCCGACGTCTACTACGAGGCGGTCGTCCTCATCATCGCGCTCATCCTCGTCGGCAACACGCTCGAGGCGCGCGCGAAGCGCCAGACCTCCGCCGCGCTGCGCGCCCTCGTGCAGCTCCAGCCGAAGACCGCGCGCGTCGTGCGCGACGGCGCCGAGGTGGACGTGCCCGTGGAGCAGGTCGAGCACGGCGACACCGTGGTCGTGCGGCCGGGCGAGCGGATCCCCGTGGACGGGGAGGTCCTCACCGGCGCGAGCGCGGTGGACGAGTCGATGCTCACCGGCGAGCCCATGCCGGTGGAAAAGGGACCGGGCGAGCGGGTCATCGGCGCGACGGTGAACGGCACCGGCGCGTTCCGCTACCGCGCGACGGCGGTGGGCGCGGAGAGCGTCCTCGCGCGCATCGTGAAGCTCATGCGCGACGCGCAGGGCTCGCGCGCGCCGATCCAGAAGCTCGCGGACCGCATCAGCGGGATCTTCGTCCCGGTGGTGCTCTCGATCGCCATCGCGACGTTCGTCGTGTGGTTCGTCGCCGCCGACGCCGCGCCCGCGGTGCGCGCCTTCGCCGCCGCGGTGGCCGTGCTGGTCATCGCCTGCCCCTGCGCGATGGGGCTCGCGGTGCCCACGGCGGTGATGGTCGCGACGGGCAAGGGCGCGGAGCTCGGCGTGCTCATCAAGGGCGGCGAGGCCCTCGAGCGGGCGCACGCGATCGACACGATCGTGCTCGACAAGACGGGGACCCTCACCGAGGGCAGGCCGGCCGTGGTGGGCGTCGTCCTGCCGGAGGGCGCTGCCGTCCCCGAGGATCGGCTGCTGGCGCTCGTCGCGGCGGTGGAGCGCCAGAGCGAGCACCCCCTCGCGGCGGCCATCGCGGCGCACGCGGCGGCCGCGGGCGTCCCAGCGCTGGAGGCGACGCGCTTCGAGTCGGCGACCGGCCGCGGGGCGCGCGGCGAGGTCCAGGGCCGGAGGGTGATCGTGGGGAACGAGGCGTTCCTCGCGGCCGAGGGGGTGGACACCTCTCCGCTCGCGGGGGTCGCCGCGTCGCACGCCGCGGACGGGCACACCTCGGTGTTCGCGGCGGTGGACGGCGAGCTGGCCGGGCTCCTCGCGGTCGCGGATCCGATCCGGCCCACCTCGCGCGAGGCGATCGCGCGCTTCCGCAGGATGGGGCTCGAGGTGGTGATGCTCACCGGCGACACGCGCCGCAGCGCGGAGGCGGTCGCCCGCGCCGCGGGCGTCCCGCGCGTCGTGGCGGGCGTGCTGCCCGAGGGGAAGCTCGCCGAGGTGGAGCGGCTCCAGGCGGCCGGGAAGGTCGTCGCGATGGTCGGTGACGGCATCAACGACGCCCCGGCGCTCGCGAAGGCCGAGGTCGGCATCGCCATGGGGAGCGGCACGGACGTCGCCGTCGAGGCGTCGGACGTGACGCTCATGCGCGCCGACCTGCGCGCCGTCGCGGACGCCATCGCGCTGTCGCGCCGCACGATGCGGACCATGCGGCAGAACCTCTTCTGGGCGTTCGTCTACAACGTGGTCGGCATCCCCATCGCCGCGGGCGTGCTGTACCCGGCGATCGGCCTCCTGCTCTCGCCCATCCTGGCGAGCGCCGCGATGGCGATGAGCAGCGTGAGCGTGGTCACGAACAGCCTGCGGCTGCGCCGCTTCAGGGGCGCGTGAGGCACGACATGGCGAAGAGCGCGAAGGAGGCGGTGGCGGTGGAGGCGCAGTGCCCGTGCGGAGCGGCGGAGCAGGTGGGGCCGGGCGGGAAGGCCGCCGCGGTCGATCCCGCCACGAAGGACGCGAATCTCAAGCGGCTGCGGCGCATCGAGGGGCAGGTGCGCGGGCTCCAGAAGATGGTCGAGGAGGGGCGGTACTGCGCCGACATCCTCACGCAGATCGCCTCCGTCCACGAGGCGCTCCGCGGCGTCGGGCGCGAGCTCATGCGTAACCACCTGAAGCACTGCGCGACGAACGCCATCCGCGCCGGGGGCGAGGACGCCGAGGCGATGTACGACGAGCTCGTCGAGCTCATGTACCGCAGCGCGCGCTGAGCCTCACCCCGGCCGGCGAGCGGCTCAGCGCGGTGTCAGGATGGCGGGCGACGTCCGGCCGTGCCCGTCGACGAGCGTGAGGAGGATCTGTCCGCGGTCGTTCACGCCTCCCACGTGGAGGATGCGCATGCCTGGGGGGAGCTCGACGAGGTCGCCGAGCCGCTCGAGCTTGCCGTTCCGGTACACGCACCCGTCCCCCGTCCCGAAGCCCGAATACAGCTGACCGACCGCGATGGTGCCGGCCCGGTTGATCCGGTCGAGGCTGATGCCCGCGGCGTCGCTCGGGCGATCGACGAGCGTGACGTCGCCGCTCGCGAGCTCGGCGAGGAACGCCTGCTCCGTCCACTTGAACCTGCGGTTCGCCGCGCCCACGACCTTCCCGTCGTCGCTCACGTCCAGCGCCACCGAGCCGGCGGGGACCGGCAGCTCGCGGGGCCCGCCCGCCTCGAACACGACCGCCTTGCCCTCACGGCTCCCGACGACGATCCCCGCCGCGTTGATGCCGCTCGCGGTGCTGGCAGCGGTGCCGCCCGGATCGAGATCCCGGAGCGTCGTCCCGTCGTCGACCGCCGCGTGGAGCGGGCCGGGCCCCGCCTCCATCCAGCCCGCCGCCCAGCCGTGAACGTTCAGCGCCTGCGGGGTCATCGCGCCGAGCGCGGACAGCACGGCGCCGTCCTCGAAGCGGTAGTACTTCCCGTCCTCGAGGGACACGATGAGCATGCCCTCGTCGTTCATGACCACCCCTCGCGCGCCCCGGTGGTCGGGGAGCGGAAGGGTCACGCGATCGGTCGCGGCGTCGTAGACGAACACCTGCGACTCGCAGCACTCGCTGGCGAAGAGCGTGCCCGCCACGTCGCCGCGTGCGTCGATGCCGCTCCCGGCGGTGAGGGTGCCGTCCGGATGGGAGAGGACCTTCAACGCGTAGGTGCCCGGGGCCCCGAGCGCGAAGCGCGCGGTGACGCTCGTCGCGGCCGTGAGGACGAGCGCGCAGGTGGTCGTCCCGCTGCACCCGCCGCCCTCCCATCCTTCGAAGCGCGAGCGGGCGTCCGGCGTCGCGGTGAGCGTCACCGTCGCCCCGCTCGCGAAGACGCCGGTGCACGCGGAGGCGGCGCAGCTCACGCCCGCGGGATCGCTCGTGACCTCGCCCTGCCCGTCGCCCGCGCGCACGATCGTGAGCGTCACGTTCGCCGGCGACGGCGTCGCCTCGAACGTCCCCGTCACGTCCACGTCCGCGTTCACCTCCAGCGGGCACGGCCCGCTCCCCGAGCACGCGCCGCCGAAGCCCTCGAACGACGCCTCCGCGTCCGGCACCGGCGTGAGGACCACCCGTCCGCCAGCCTTCACGGAGAGACTGCACGTCCGCTGGCACTTGCCGGCCGCGTCGCCCGTCACGTCAACCGAGCCCGGTCCGGTGAGCGCGATGCGCACGGCGTAGCTCACAGGCTGAGGGGGACCGCCGCCGTCCTTCCCGTTTCCTCCGCACGCCGCCGCGGCGAGCAGCACGGCTGCGAGCGCGAGCTCGTGTGCATGGCTCACGGTGCACCTCCCGAGCGCAGCTCGATCGTCCACCCCCGGGCGCGGCCGCTCAATCCGCCTGCGCAGGGGCACGGCCGGCCGCGCGGGCGCGCGTCCGCCGGGGGCGGGTGCCCGCGCCGTGCCCCACCCTGCCCGGCCGTCCGGGGCGGGTGTCCGGGGACCGTCCGAAGAGGCGGCGGGTTCTGGTAGACGTCCTGGCGTGTGGACCATCGTCCCGCCCGCGGGCGCGGCTCGCGCCCTCGCAGTCGCGGCCTACCTCGCCGCCGTGCTCGCGTTCCTGCTGCTGCAGGAGATCGGGCTCCGCTTGCGCGACGAGGAGCAGCGCGCGTGGTGGGCGGGGACGGGGCGCGATCTGCTGAACGTCGCGGGGCTCGTCGCCATCTCCGGCGCGCTGCGGCTCCTGGGGCTGCGCTGGCCCGCGGCGCTGCTCGTCGGCGGGACGCTCACGCTCGCGATGTTCGGCGCCTCGGTGTTCGTGGCGACGCAGCTCGAGACGGCGCACCGGCGGCTGTGGGCGTTCGCGCTGGGGCTCGCCTTCGCATTGCCGGCGATCGTGTTCCTCGATCGCGTCGTGGCCGCGATCGCCCTCGTCGCCGGCGCGCTGTTCCCTGGAGAGGTGGCGCCGCGAAACCCGGGCTGAAGTCCACGCGCGGCCGGCCCATGCAGCGAAGGTCGCACGGGCGCGAGCCGCGCGTGAGGCGGGGAGTGACTACCGGTGCGAGTGGTGCAGCGCGCGCCGCACCTTCGCGGCCACGCGCGCCTTCGGCGTCGGCTGCTCCGCCTGCTCCATCTCCATCGGGTGGTAGTCCGTCGGCTTGAGCTGCGCCGCGGTCACGCCGGCAGGGAGGTCCATGCCCACGTCGCCCGGCCGCTCGATGGTCGCCCACTTCGTCCTGACGATGCGCTTTTTCATGACCCCATGGTGCGCGCCCTAGGGCGAGCGGGTGCCGCGAAAGGCGGGGTCCGCGAGGAGGGGTTCTCCCCGGGGGGCTGCGCGGGAGCGCCGGGCGCGAACTGCTCGAAAGCCCAAAGGAAAAGGGGCTGCCGGTTTCCCGGCAGCCCCTCGAGCCTGCGAGCGTTCCCGCGGTCGTCACGAAGTAAACATCTCGTCGGACAGTGGCGAGGGAATCCCCGAAGAGCATCCGTTTCGCCCCGCCGAACGGTGAGCGATGGAGGCGCCCTGGTGGGCTTCGGCGCGCTCGCCACAGAAAGCGCGCCGATGGCAGCGAGCGCTCAACAGCTCATCCGACAGTGCGTTCAGATGTTTCGCGCAATCGAACGGACTCGACCCACGATCCAGATGCCAATCGTGAAGGTTGCCGTGGCCGCTGCGATGTAGCCCAGTACTTGGACGCCGCGAGATCCGTACGCCGCGATGAAAGCCACGAAGCTGAACGGCGCGAACAGACTGAACCAAAGCCCCGCCCATGGAACCCACATCAACGCGCCGACGATGACGTCGTAGACGCCGCAGAGCACGACGATGCGACCTCGAGGGGGTTGCCGCGTTGTTGCCAGTACTGCACAGCCAACGTGCATCAGTGCGCAGACGAGTGCCGGGCCAACGGATATCGATAGAACGCTTGCCGATCGCACGACGCCGAGGGCGTTTCGGTATCGCGGCAGGACGGTGAGCCCTATCCCAAGTAGCGCCGCACCCGCGCCAACCCACAATGGCGTGGCTGGGGTACACCTGAGTTTCATTTCCACGGCAGGACCAACGGATGTCGAGTCACGGCTAATGGACGAACCGAAGGACGAGCACGACAAGCAGGGCTAGAACCAGGGCGACAACCGGAAGCGCAAAGGTGATGATGAGCCAACCTTTCCACTCGGACTTGAACATCTTCTAAGCTCCGTGGGGGCCGGTACCACGGAGGCGTCGCGTCAGGTGGCAGACTTGCTCGGCAGTGGCGCAGCCGCTGAGCTTGCAGGTACGCGTACTCCCGGTGGCACAGACTCCCTGCGTCAAGAACAGCAGCTGTGCCGCCACCATCCCGGCGAGCATCGATGACCCCGGTGGTTCCAAGAGTGAGAGGCCAGGGGAATCCGGCCTTTCACTTCGCGTGCGCGCATCGTGATACACATCCCGTGAAACACAAGGACTCGGTCGGGTGCTCGTTCTCCGGGCGGCCCGAATCCCGACCAGTGGTCCACCGGAAGACCCGAATTGCCCGCGGCGCTGTATGCCGCATCGTGCAGCACACGAGCGGTGTCATGGGCTCGCGGCCGAACGCCGCACCCGGCGATCACCGTGAGCGCAGGAGTACCTGCAGAGCCTCGACCCACACATCCCGCGAACCCCGAAGACGTGACCGGCGAGGGGCGGACACCGCGAGCAGCTCGACCGCGCTCGCGCAGCGGCGGGAATGGAAATCTCAAAGAAAAAGGGGCTGCCGGTTTCCCGGCAGCCCCTCGAGCCTGCGAGCGTTCCCGCGGTCCGCGCCCCCGTGGAAGAGGGCGCGTCGCCGGCGGGAGGCGAGCTACATCATCCCGCCCATGCCGCCCATGCCGCCCATCCCGCCGCCGGCGGGGGCCGCGGCCTCCTCCTTCGGCTTCTCGGCGATGAGGGCCATGGTGGTGAGCATGAGGGACGCGACCGAGGCCGCGTTCTGGAGCGCCGAGCGCGAGACCTTGGTCGGGTCAATGACGCCGGCCTTCACGAGGTCCTCGTACTCGCCCGAGGCGGCGTTGAAGCCGAAGTTGGCCTCCTTCGCCTCCTTCACCTTGTTCACCACGATGGACGCCTCGTAGCCGCCGTTGCCGGCGATCTGGCGGAGCGGCTCCTCCACGGCGCGGCGGACGATGTCGAGGCCGAACTTCTCGCCCTCGCTCACCTTCATGCCCTCGAGCGCCTTCACGGCGCGCAGGTACGCCACGCCGCCGCCGGGGACGATGCCCTCCTCGACGGCCGCGCGGGTCGCGTGCAGCGCGTCCTCGACGCGGGCCTTCTTCTCCTTCATCTCCGTCTCGGTGGCCGCGCCGACGTTGATCACCGCGACGCCGCCGACGAGCTTCGCGAGCCGCTCCTGGAGCTTCTCGCGGTCGTAGTCGGAGGTGGTCTCCTCGATCTGGGCGCGGATCGTCTTCACGCGCGCCTCGATGTCGGCCTTCTGGCCGGCGCCGTCGACGATCGTGGTGTTGTCCTTGTCGATCGAGATGCGCTTCGCGCGGCCGAGGTCCTTCAGGGTGACCTGCTCGAGCTTGAGGCCGAGCTCCTCGGCGATCATGTGGCCGCCGGTGAGGATCGCGATGTCCTCGAGCATCGCCTTGCGGCGGTCGCCGAAGCCCGGCGCCTTCACCGCCGCGACGTGCAGCGTGCCGCGGAGCTTGTTCACGACGAGCGTCGCGAGCGCCTCACCCTCGACCTCCTCGGCCACGATGAGGAGCGGCTTGCCCGAGCGCGCGATCTGCTCGAGCAGCGGGAGCAGATCCTTCATGTTCGAGATCTTCTTCTCGTGGATGAGGATGTACGCGTCCTCGAGGTTCGCGACCATCCGCTCCGCGTCCGTCACGAAGTACGGCGAGAGGTAGCCGCGGTCGAACTGCATGCCCTCGACCACGTCGAGCGTCGTCTCGAGGCCCTTCGCCTCCTCGACGGTGATGACGCCCTCCTTGCCCACCTTCTCCATGGCCTCGGCGATGATGTTGCCGATGGTCGTGTCGCCGTTCGCGGAGATGATGCCGACCTGGGCGATCTCCTTCTGGTCCTTCGTCGGCTTGGAGAGCTTCTTCAGCTCGCCCACGATGATCTCGACGGCCTTGTCGATGCCGCGCTTGATGTCCATCGGGTTGTGCCCGGCCGCGACGAGCTTCGAGCCCTCGCGGTAGAGCGCCTGGGCGAGCACGGTGGCGGTGGTGGTGCCGTCGCCGGCGACGTCGGAGGTCTTCGACGCGACCTCCTTCACCATCTGCGCGCCCATGTTCTCGAACTTGTTCTCGAGCTCGATCTCCTTCGCGACCGTCACGCCGTCCTTCGTGATGGTCGGGGAGCCGAAGCTCTTCTCGATGACCACGTTCCGGCCCTTGGGCCCGAGCGTCACCTTCACGGCGTCGGCGAGCGTGTTGACCCCCTTGAGGATCGCGTCGCGCGCCTTCTGGTCGAAGCAGATTTCCTTGGCAGACATTCTGATGTGCTCCGTTTCTTGAGAGGGGAAGGCGGGCGACTAGCTCTCGATCACGCCGAGGATGTCGTCCTCGCGCATGATGAGGTGCTCCTCGCCGTCGATCTTGATCTCGGTGCCCGCGTACTTGGAGAAGAGGATGCGGTCGCCGGCCTTCACGTCGAGCGGACGGACCTTGCCGTCCTCCTGGACCTTGCCGTTGCCGACGGCGAGCACCTTGCCCTCGATCGGCTTCTCCTTCGCCGAGTCGGGGATGATGATGCCGCCCTTCGTCTTCTCCTCCTCCTGCACGCGCTTCACGATGATGCGGTCCTGCAGCGGGCGGATCTTCGTCATGGATGCCTCCGGTGTGATCCCGGCGCGCCGCGCCGGGACGATGAGCAGGTCGTTCACGCCGCTGGCACTCGACCCAACCGACTGCCAGCGGCGCGGCGGATCCTAATCACCGCCCCCGAGGTGTCAAGCGAGCACCGCGGATCGCGAAAGCCCCGAAAACGGGCGCCTTTTTTGCCCGCGGCTGGCAGTCGACCCGATCGAGTGCCGAGGCGGCGGCTGGCAGTCGCCCGGCCAGGCTGCTCGAGCTGGCGCGACGCGGCGTGGCCCCCGGGAAATCCGTCGCAAGTGCGGCAGCTTGCCGCAGGAGATCGCAGAGCGTACCGTTCTGGAAGGAGGTCGCTCTCCGCCGGTCGGGGAGGGCGCCTCGTGGAGGGGCGAGAGGAGGGCCCGGCAACCGTGAGCCAGTCGATCCTCGTCGGCAAGTCCGCGCAGGAATGGTTCCGCGAGCTCGTCGCGGACACGCTCTCGACCCGCAGGCTCAAGATCCAGGAGGCCACCGAGTTCTACCTCGTCGATCTCCTCACCCGGTTCCTCGAGACGGAGCGGCTCTTCGTGGAGGACGCGGACGGGACCGTCCGCTCCGAGCCGCTCGCGCTCGTCCTGCTCCGCGCGCTGCAGGCCGACCGGCGCGCGCGCGCCGCGCACCTGCGCCGCCTCGGAGACACCGCGCTCTTCGTCTCGGGCTTCTTCGGCGACTCGCTCGCGCGCTCGCCGGTGGACGTCGACTACTACATCGCCATGGGCGAGCGGGCGTACTCCGCCCTCGCCGAGACCGAGCGCGGTCGGCCGGGGCTCGACGCGCTCTACGGCGAGCTCTCCGGGCGGTTCGAGCAGTTCGTGGATCTCTTCGCCGAGATCGCGGAGCTCTCGGACCTCCGCTCGAACCGCGGCCTCGTGCGGCTCTACGAGCGCTTCCTCCAGACGCGCTCCGAGCGCGTCGCGCAGCTGCTCCGCGAGCGAGGCGTCGCGCTCTTCGCCGGGCCGGGCGCACGGCGAGGCAAGGGGGAGCTGCCGCAGTGACGCGCGCGGCGCGCGGCCGGGCAGGGCGGACCCTCGCGTTCCTCCAGGGCGAGCTCGAGGCGATCTACGCGGTGGAGGCGCCGCGGGTCGCCGGGTTCCTCGTCGGGCGCGAGGCGGCGAGGGCGGCGGGGCGGGTACCGGAGGCGCCGGAGGAGCTGCTCGTCCTCGAGGAGGACGACGGCGTCGCGCTCGGGCTCTACCTCGACGACGCGGTGATGGAGACCGCCGCGGCGGCCGATCCGCACCACCGGCGCCCCCGCCTCGTCGCGCGCGCCGCGCTCGCGCGCGTCGCCTGCGCCGCCGAGGGCGTCTCGCACTTCGTCTACCTCGCCACCCGCGCCGCGGCCGGGCGACCGGTCTCGCTCCTCGAGCTCGAGGCGCAGGCGGAGGTGGACAAGTTCGCGGTCCTGCTCCTGCACCTGTGGCGGCGCGGGCTCCGCCGGACGAGCGGCGCGCTCCGCCGGCGCCTCTTCGAGCGCGTCCGGTACCACGCCCACCTCGGTCCCGAGGCGCTCGCGCGCTACCGCGAGGCGAACCGGCTGGGCGGCGGCTACGCGCGCTGGCTCGAGGGCCGGTTCGTCGAGGACGCCGACATCGAGGGGCTCCTCCGCGAGCTGCGCCAGAGCTACAGGCTCGGCGGGCGCGAGAAGCTCGATTACCTGGGCGCGCGGACGGCGCAGTGACGAGGGGGGCGGCGCGGCGAGACCCTCGCGCCACAGAAACGAACGGGGCGCGCCGGTGAGGCGCGCCCGCGGGGTGCGACGGCTTGCGATCGCCGCGACCTGCTCGCCCCGACTTGCGGAGGGCGAGCGGAGGCGACTA
The DNA here is from genome assembly GCF_022690695.1 of Anaeromyxobacter sp. SG17. Taxonomy (NCBI): domain Bacteria; kingdom Pseudomonadati; phylum Myxococcota; class Myxococcia; order Myxococcales; family Anaeromyxobacteraceae; genus Anaeromyxobacter; species Anaeromyxobacter sp. SG17. The sequence continues at coordinate 202,023 of NZ_JALCYX010000001.1, read as the reverse complement.
GCGCAGCGTGCGCGTCTGGCCGGCCGGGATCGTCGACTTCTCCTTGTCGAACTTGCCGGAGAGCGCGTCCTTCACCGAGCGGTCGAAGCGCACCTTGCCCGTCGCGATCTCGCGGAGCGCGAGCACGGGCGGCTTGTTCTTCGTCATGCCCTGGAGCGGCCGGGCGCCCGCCATCAGCTGACGGGTCCGCTTGGTCGCGAGGAGCACGAGCGCGAAGCGGTTGTCGACCATGGGGAGGCAGTCTTCGACGGTGACGCGGGCCATTAGCTCTTCCTTCTTTCCGTTACGGCGGAACGGCGGAAGATAAGAGGGTCTTCGGGTCGGGTCAACCTCCGTCGCGGCCCGCCCGGAGCCCGCGGCCTCCGGGGGTGCGGAAGCACGAGAGATATCGCACCCCGCCCCGGGCGGGCGAGCGGCCGCTCCTGCGCCCTGCCGGCCCTTTACCGGCGGGCGCTCCGCGGGCAAGCTCTCGCGCCCGGAGGTCCCCCATGCCGGTGGTCGTGCAGAAGTACGGCGGCTCGTCCGTCGCCGACGTCGAGAAGATGCGCAAGGTGGCCGCGAAGGTCGCCGCGACCCGGCGCGCGGGCAAGGACGTGTGCGTCGTCGTCTCCGCGATGGGCGACACGACCGACGAGCTCCTCGCGCTCGCGAAGCAGGTCTCGTCGGCGCCGCCCCGGCGCGAGCTCGACATGCTCCTCACCGCCGGCGAGCGCATCTCGATGGCGCTCCTCTCCATGGCGCTGCAGGACCAGGGCGTGGACGCCATCAGCTTCACCGGCAGCCAGTCCGGCATCCTCACCACCGACGCGCACGCCTCCGCGCGCATCGTCGAGGTGCGGCCCTACCGCGTGCAGGAGGAGCTCGCCCGCGGCAAGGTCGTCATCGTCGCCGGGTTCCAGGGCGTCTCCTCGCGCAAGGAGGTGACGACGCTCGGCCGCGGCGGCTCGGACACGACCGCGGTCGCGCTCGCGGCGGCGCTCGGCGGCGACTGCGAGATCTACTCGGACGTCGCGGGGGTGTTCTCCGCGGACCCGCGCGTCGTCCCCGCCGCGCGGCGGCTCGACGCGCTCTCGTACGACGAGATGCAGGAGCTCGCGGCGGCCGGCGCCAAGGTGCTGAACGCGCAGGCGGTCGAGTTCGCGAAGGAGCGGGGCATCGCCATCCACGCCCGCTCGACGTTCGGCGGCGCGGAGGAGACCGTGGTCCGTGGCGGGACGCACCCGGAGCGGATCGCCGGCGTCGCGACGCAGAAGGAGCTCGCGCTCCTCGGCCTGCCCGCCGCCGCGCTCCCCGCCGTGCTGGAGCGGCTCGAGGGGCGCGGCGCCGTCGCCGCGGAGATCGCGATGCCGGGCGCGCGCGCCGGGCTCGTCCTCGCGCTCGAGAACGTGCACGACTGGGAGCTCCTCGCGCGCGCGCTCCGCGCCGACGTGCCCGGGATCGACATCGCGGACGAGGGGCTCGGCGCGGTCTCGGTGGTGGGCACCGGACTCTCCGCCGGGCATCGCGTGCTGCGCGAGGTCACCGGCGTGCTCGACGGCCTCGGCGCGCCCGCCCGCGCGCTCTTCACCTCCGCGCTGCGCGTGACGGCCTACTGCGACGCGCGCGCGCTGCCGGACGCGGCGCGGGAGCTCCACCGGCGGCTCATCGGCTGAGCGCGGCCTCGCGCGGGCGCCGCGCGGCGGCTCCTCCGCCCCTCACGACCCCCAGAACCCGCCGCTCCCGGCGCCGTGCCGGTCCTTGCGGAGGTCGTGGCCGGGGTCGAGCTTCACGAAGCTGCACATCTCGTTGAGCCGCGAGTAGATGCGATCGCCCACCCGCTGGGCGAGCGTCATCGCCTCGGCGTCGCGCTGGAACTCGGGCGAGCGGGTGCGCACGACGCGCCCCGGCTCCTCGGCGGGGGCGCGCGCCTCGAGGAAGTAGTTCGTCGCGAACAGCGTCGCGAGGCCGGAGTTGAAGCGCCGGCTGATGAGCTCGTCCAGCATCGAGCGCTCCCACTCGGTGCCGCGCTCCTTGCCGAGCTCGTCGATGGCGAGCACCGGGACGGAGAGGAGCGGCCGCAGGATCTCCATGTGGCCGCGGTTCGCGTCGAAGCCGGAGCGGATGTCGGAGAGCAGCAGCATGAACTCGACGTACCGCCCGGCGACGCCCTTCTCGAGCGCGAGGTAGCGGAGCGTCGCGACGAGGAGGTGCGTCTTGCCCGCGCCCGGGCGACCGTAGAGGAGGTAGCCTTTCGTCGGCGCGTCCTTGCGGAACTTGCGCGCGAAGTCCTCGGCGACCGCCTTCGCCTTGGCGTGGTCCGGCGACCAGCTCTTGAACCCGTCGAACGAGGCCTTCGCGACGGCGGCGGGGATGCCGATCTGGTTGAACACCCCGATCCGCTCGTCCAGGTGCCGGCACGAACAGACCTGCGCGACCATCGACCCGCCCGACGGCACGAGGGTGTAGCCGGTCTCGCCGCAGCGAGGGCAGGCGGACTGGCACGTGCAGCGCCGGGCCCGCGCGGGCTGCCCGAGCACCTGCTCCACGACGTAGCCGCCGCCGCCGCAGTCGGAGCAGGAGGTCGTCCCGGGGTCTGGCATGGGGGCGGGAGTCTACACCGAACCGCGGAGGCACGTGACCCCCGCCGCCCGCGCCGCGTCGGAGACGTGGGCCCGGAGCGCGTCGCGATAGGCGGCGCGGCTCGCTGAGCGCGTGCGCGGGCCGGCGAGCAGGCGCACGCGGGGCCCCAGGGCCGCGCGCACCGGCGGCTCGAGCGAGGTGAGCCAGGCGGCGAGGATGCGGGCGTCGGCTTCGGCCAGCGCGGCGTCGAGCCGCGCGAGCGGGGACGTCTCGCCGGCCGCCGCCAGGGCCAGGGCCGGCTCGAGCGCGCGCCACGCGGCGCGATAGCCCTCCCGCAGCGCGGGCGGCGCGGAACGTCCGGCCTCGGTGAGGAGCGTGCGCGCGGCGCGGAGGCGTGACGCGGCGACCGGCTCCTCTCCCGCCGGTCCCGGCGGCGCGTCGCCCACCCGGCCGCTGCGGTAGTCGCGCCACTCGTCGTCGACGGCGAGCCTGAGCGCCCGCAGCGAGCGAGGCGGCCGGGCGCCGCCCTCCTGCTGCTGCTCGAGCCCGCGGCGGATGCCCCGGCAGACGACGGCGACCGGGATGCCGCGCCGCTCCCACTCGCAGACGAGCTCCTCGTCGAGCGGCGACAGCATGAGCCCCGCGCCGCGCAGCCCGAGGAAGTACTCGGAGACCACGGCGGCGTAGTCGAGCGCGGAGGCGGGGAGGTCCGACACGGCGGAGCGGAGGATACGCGGCGGGTACGACGGGCGCGGCGTCCTCCCCGGCGCCGCCGCGCCGCTTCGGCGCCCGGCCGTGCGAACCGCGAGGTGCGACACGGGCCGCCGGCCCGCCGCCGAAATCACGCGCCGTAATAGCGCCCGTTCGCCTCCTCGCCGATGACGCCGAACTTCGCGCGCGAGGTGGCGAGCGGGTCCGAGCGCCAGGTGAAGCCGAGCGACGGCACCTCGACGCGCGCCTCCGCCTGCGCCGTGGCCTTCCAGCCCTTGAACCGGAACTGCTTCGCGGGGTCGTCGATGGTGACGGGCTCGTCGGTCGCCGTCCAGACGACGGTGACGTCGAGGCGCGCCCGGCGCGCGTCGGCGTCCGGCTCGGGCCAGCGCGGCTGGTCGATGACGGCGAGCCCGGTGAGCCGCAGGGTCGCCTTGCGCCCGTCCCCGGAGACGACGAGCGCGCCGGGCGGGACGTCCGCGATCCAGTAGAGCCCGTTCGGCCGGATGGCGGGATGGAAGTCGTGCACCTTGCTGGCGGGGGTCGCCGACCCCCGGAACAGCGTCAGTCAGAGGTGCGCGAAGAGGCCTCTGCGCTCGATCCGGGTCGTGGGCCAGTAGGTCGCGTCGATGAAGGAGAAGTCGGTGGAGGGGGCGCCCCACACGAGCGGGTTTCCTTGCCCGTCCTTGCCCGTGCCCTCGAAGTCGTTCGCGCGCGCGATGCGACCCTTGAAGTGGAAGATGTTCGACGGGTCCATCCCGGGACCGGGCGACTGGTTGTGGCTGCCGTTCTTGTCGAGCCACGGGATCGCCGACGGCTCGCTCGAGCCGCCCACCGGCGCGGCGAGCACGTCTCGGCCGCCGCGCGGCGCCGCCGCGCGCGCAGCACCCCCGAGTCCCCCGCCCACGCCCGCCACGCCGAGCGCGCCGAGCCCGGCCGTGAGGAGCCTGCGTCTCCCGAAGCCACCCGCAGCCCGCGAACGATCACGCATCGTCATCTCCGCATCTCCGCGCGGACACGTGCCCGCCGCGAAGGCCCTAGCTCCGGCGCGCGCCGCCCGCGCGCCGCCGGAGTGGTCGCCCGGAGGGCGTGGAGGTAACGAGGGGGCCCGTCCGGCGGTCAGCGACCCCGGAGCTCCCGCGCGACCTCTGCCGCCGTCGGCGGCCGGCGGCCGGGGTCCTTCTCGAGGAGGCGCTCCGCGAGCCGGGCGAGCCGCGGGTCGGCGCCGGGGTTCACGCAGAGCAGCGCGGGGGGGGCCGCGTGGAGGATCTCGCGCCAGAGCGCGACGGGATCGCTCGAGACGAACGGCGGGACACCCGCGAGCAGCTCGAACAGGATGACGCCGAGGCTGTAGAGGTCGCTGCGCGCGTCCACCGGCTCGCCCTGAGCCTGCTCGGGAGACATGTAGCGGTACGTGCCGACCACGCGGCCCACCGCGGTGAGCGCCTCCTCCGGGTCGGCCGCCGCGGTCTTCACGAGCCCGAAGTCCATGAGCCGGGCGACCCGCGCGTCGTCGATCATGACGTTCGTCGGCTTCAGGTCCCGGTGCACGAGCCCTTCTCCGTGCACGTACGCGAGGGCGTCCGCGACCTGCGCCAGGGCGGAGCGGAGCCGCTCCACGCGGCCCGGACGGTTGAGCGCGACGAGGAGCTCCGGCGAGGGGGGCGCGAGCCCGCACCCGCCGCTCGACGAGGGGTCGGCCGGGTTGGGCCAATCCGTCTCCGTCGCGGGCTCGTCGAGCATGGCGGCCAGGGCGGCGCGCGCGTCGGGGAAGGGGCCGGAAGCGCCCGACTCGGTCTCGTCGTCGGACTCGGCGGCCGAGTCGGAGTCGCCGGGCGGCGCCGGGGTGGGGGGCGCGTCGAGGGCGGGGGAGAGGTACGCGCGCAGGTGGAGCCCCAGGACGAGCTCCATCGCGAGGTACGAGCACCCCTCGGAGAAGCCCGCGTCGTACACCCGCACGACGTTCGGGTGATCGAGCGCGCGGAGCACCTCGTACTCGCGCGCGAGCCTCCGGGCGGCGGTCGGATCGGCCGCGGCGGCGCCGCCGAGCACCTTGACCGCGGCGAGGTGACCGGTCCCGGTGTGCCGGCCGCGGTAGACCGTCCCGACCCCACCGCGCCCGATGACGGACAGGATCTCGTACGGGCCGACGCGGCGGGGGGGCACGGGAATCGAGCATACGCCAACCCTCGCGGAATGGGTCAAACCCGCGCCCTGACTGACGTTCGGGCTCGCGGCCGCCCGGCGACCCGTGCTATGAGCCGCGCGTGACCGGCGAGACCCCCGTCGAAGAGCTCGAGGCACGCGTGCGGGCGAGACCCGTGCCGCGCCACGTGGCCATCATCATGGACGGGAACGGGCGGTGGGCGGAGGCGCGGGGACTCCCGCGCGTGCTCGGCCACCGCGAGGGCTCCGAGTCGGTGCGGGCGGTGACGCGCGCCGCGCGGCGCATCGGCGTCGAGGCGCTCACCCTCTACGCCTTCAGCGCCGAGAACTGGGCGCGCCCGGACGAGGAGGTGGGGGCGCTCATGTCGCTGCTCGCCGAGTTCCTCGAGTCCGAGCGCGGCGAGATGATGGCGAACGGCATCCGGCTGAACGCCATCGGCGAGCTGGACCGTCTGCCCGACGTCGTGCGCGAGAAGCTCGCGGTGGTGCGCGCCGAGACCGCCGGCAATTCGGCGATGACCCTCACGCTCGCGCTCTCCTACGGCGGCCGGCAGGAGCTCGTGCAGGCCGCGCGCCGGGCCGCGGCGGCGAAGGGCGCGGCGCTCGAGGCGGACGACATCGAGGCGGCGCTCTGGACCGCCGGCCTCCCCGAGCTCGATCTGCTCGTGCGCACGAGCGGGGAGCGGCGCATCTCGAACTTCCTCCTCTGGCAGTGCGCCTACGCGGAGCTCCACTTCTCGGACGTCCTCTGGCCGGACTTCCGCGATCGCGAGCTCTTCCGCGCCATCGAGGATTTCCAGGGGCGCGAGCGCCGCTTCGGGCTCACCGGCGCGCAGCTCGGCCCCCGCACCTAGCGAATGCCCGCGTTCGACCAGAAGAACCGGCAGAACCTCGTGCTCCGCGTCGCCTCGGCGGTGGTGCTGTTCCCGCTCGCGGTGTGGCTCACCTACGTCGGCGGCTTCCCGTTCGCGGTGCTGGCCGGCGCCGCCGCCGCCATCGCGGCGTACGAGCTCGTCGTGATGTTCGGGACCGTGGGCGCGACCGAGCTGTTCGGCGTCGCGATCGCGGGCGCGATCCCGTTCGTCGCCGCGTGGGAGCCGAGCGGCAACCTGCTGCCCGGGTGGTCGGGGCTCGCGCTCGCCGGCGCGACCGTCTCCCTGTTCGTGTTCTCCCTCTTCCGGCGCTCGCCGCTCGAGGAGATCCCGCGCGCGATCGCGATCGTCACGCTCTCCTGGCTCTACTGCGGCGTGCTCATCGCCTCGCTCGTCGGGCTCCGGCTCCGGTTCGACGTGGGCTGGGTGATCCTCGCGTTCGTGGTGACGTGGGGCAACGACACCTTCGCCTACTTCACCGGGCACGCGCTCGGCCGGCACAAGCTGCTCGAGCGGATCTCGCCCAAGAAGACGTGGGAGGGCTTCGCCGGCGGGGCGGTGGGCAGCGTCGTGGGCGCGCTCGTCACGCGCGCGCTCCTCCTGTCGGACGAGCTCCCGGTGGGGCTGGCGATCGCGGTGGGGATCGGCGGGGCGGTGCTCGGACCGCTCGGCGACCTGGCCGAGTCGATGGTGAAGCGCGCGGCGGGGGTGAAGGACTCCGGCAAGATCATCCCAGGCCACGGCGGGCTGCTCGACCGCATCGACGCGCTCCTGTTCGTCGCGCCGTGGGTGTACGTCTGCGCGGCGTACCTCCGGTAGGGCCGTCCGGTCGCGCCTCGCCTGCCCGTGATAGAGATTCGCCCCGTGAAGCGCGTCGCGATCCTCGGCTCCACCGGCTCCATCGGCGTGCAGGCGCTCGACGTCGTCGGCCGTTTCCCCGACCGCTTCCAGGTGGTCGGCCTCGCCGCGGGGCGCAACGCGGCCCGGCTCGCCGAGCAGGTCCGGCGCTTCCGCCCGCGGCTCGTGTCCGTCGCGGACGCGGCGGCCGCGCGCGAGGTGCGCGAGCTCGCGCCGCCCGGCACCGAGGTGCTCGTCGGCGAGGCGGGGGCGGTCGCGGTCGCCTCGCACCCGGACGTGGACTTCGTGCTCGCGGCGATCTCCGGCGGCGCGGGCCTCCGCTCCACCGCCGCGGCCATCGAGGCGGGGAAGCCGGTCGGCCTCGCGAACAAGGAGTCGCTCGTGCTCGCGGGCGAGCTGCTCACCGCGCGCGCCGCGGCGCGCGGCGTGCCCATCCTGCCGGTGGACTCCGAGCACAGCGCCATCTACCAGTCGCTCGCCGGCCACAACCGGCGCGAGGTGCGCCGCCTCATCCTCACCGCCTCGGGCGGTCCGCTCCGCCTGGTGCCCGCCGCCGAGCTCGCCGACGTGGGCCCGGAGCGCGCGCTCAAGCACCCGAACTGGTCGATGGGGGACAAGATCACCATCGACTCGGCGACCCTGATGAACAAGGGGCTCGAGGTGATCGAGGCGCGCTGGCTGTTCGGCGTGGAGCCGCGCCGCATCGACATCGTCGTTCACCCCGAGTCGATAGTGCACTCGATGGTGGAGTACATCGACGGCTCGATGGTCGCGCAGCTCGGCGTGTCGGACATGCGCGGCCCCATCAGCTACGCCATGGCCCACCCGGAGCGGCTGCCACTCGACCTCCCGCCGCTCGACCTCGCCCGCCTGGGCAAGCTGACCTTCGAGCAGCCCGACCCGGCGCGCTTCCCGGCGTTCATGCTCGCGTACCGCGCCCTCGAGCTGGGCGGCACCGCCCCCGCGGTGCTGTCCGGGGCGGACGAGGCTGCGGTCGCCGCGTTCCTCACCCGACGGTGCCGCTTTCCCGACATCGCCGACATCTGCGCCTCCGTCCTCGAGGCCCACGCCGTCGAGCCCGTCAGGAGCGTCGAGCAGGCGCTCGCCGCGAGCGACTGGGGGCGCCGCGAGGCGGAGAAGCGCGTCGCCCGCGCGGGGGGTTAGCCGTCTCCGCGCCCCCCGCCGCGCCTTCCTGGCTCCATCAAGGCGACCAAAGTTTCGGCACGGGTCCGGGCGAATCGCCCGGCCGCCCGGTACGATGGGAGTGACATGCCGGATCTCCTCCTCAAAGCTGGATCGATCGTCCTCCTGCTGGGCGGGCTCATCTTCGTCCACGAGCTGGGCCACTTCCTCGTGGCCAAGGCGCTCGGGGTGAAGGTCGTCCGCTTCTCCATCGGGTTCGGGACCCGCCTGTTCGGGTTCAGGCGCGGCGAGACCGAGTACCGCATCTCGCTCCTTCCGCTCGGCGGCTACGTGAAGATGGCGGGCGACGATCCGAGCGAGGAGCTCGCGCCGGAGGATCGCGGCCGCGGCTTCCTCGAGCAGCCGCCCTGGAAGCGGCTCCTCATCGCGTTCGCCGGGCCGGCGATGAACCTCGTCTTCCCCGGCCTCATCTACTTCGCCCTCATGATCGGGCAGAACGGCGAGCCCACCGCGGGCCCGGTGGTCGGCACCGTGGCCCCCGGCTCGCCCGCCGCGGAGGCAGGGCTGCGCGCCGGGGACCGGATCCTCTCCGTCCAGGCGCCCGGCACGGCGCCCGCGCCGGTGCGCTACTTCGGCGACCTGCGCGACCTCGTGTCGCCGCACGCGGGGGAGCCGCTCACGTTCCGCGTCGAGCGCGACGGAGCTCCCGTCGGGCCGGTCACCATCGTGCCCGCCGCGGACGAGGAGGCGAACCCCATCGAGACCACGCGCCGCGGGGTCATCGGCGTGACGGCGTTCTACGCCCCCGCGGTGGTGGCGCCCGCGACGGCCGGCGCCGCCGGCCCGCTCGAGCCGTTCGATCTGGTGGTCGCGGTGAACGGGACGAAGGTCCGCCACCTCGGCGAGCTCGAGCACGCGGTCCGCGACGCCGCGTGCAAGCCCGTGTCGCTCGAGGTCGTCCGCGAGCGGGCGGAGAAGCTCCCCGGGGCGACGCTCGCGTCCTTCGATCCGGTGAAGCTCGACGCGGTCCCCACCTGCGCCGGCGGCCGCCCGGCGTTCCTCCCCGCCGACCCGTCGCTCTCGACGTTCGTGGCGGCGGTGGTCCCCGGCAGCCCCGCCGACAAGGCCGGGCTGCGCCGCGGCGACGCCATCGCCGCGATCAACGGGAAGCCGGTGCGCTCGTTCATGCGCGACGTGAACGCGCTCGCCCGCGAGTTCCAGGTGGGCAAGCCGGTGGCGCTCACCCTCGCCGACGGCCGCACCCCCACGCTCGTCCCCGCGAAGGAGAGCTACGTCGACGAGCTCACGAAGGAGCGGAAGGAGCGGCTCGTGCTCGGGTTCCAGCCCGATCGCCGGGCGCTCGTGGACGCGCGCGCGCTCGTGGTGGACGAGGTCCCGCTCTCGCGCGGCCCCGTCGAGATGGCGGGGCTCGCGTGGCGCCAGCTCTCCGAGGTGGTGCGCCTCACCGTGCTCGGCATCCAGCGGATCGTCACCGGCCAGATCAGCTTCAAGACGGTGGGCGGGCCGATCATGCTGTTCTCCATCGCCTCCGAGGCGGCGCAGGAGGGCTGGGCGTCGTTCCTCTTCAAGATGGCCCTCATCAGCGTGAACCTCGGCCTCATGAACCTCCTGCCGATCCCGGTCCTCGACGGCGGGCACATCGCGCAGGCGCTCGTCGAGGCCGTCACGCGGCGGCCGCTGTCCCTCCGGGCGCGGGAGATCGCCAACATCGTGGGGATCGTCCTGCTCTTCACGCTCATGCTCTTCGTGTTCAAGAACGACATCGTGCGGCTCGTGGGGTAAGAAGCGCGGCATGCTCGTCGCCGCCCTCGACACCGCCACGCTCACGCTCTCCGTCGCGCTCGTGGACGTCCTCCCGGGCGCGGCGCCGCGCGTCCGCTGCGAGCGCACCGAGCACGCGCCGGCGCGCCCCGCCCCCGGCGCGACCGGCGGGCACGGCGGGCGGCTCCCCGGGGCGCTCGTCGCGCTCCTCGACGCGGAGGGGCTCCGCCTCGCCGACGTGGAGGGCTTCGCCATCGGCATCGGGCCGGGCTCGTTCACCGGGCTCCGCATCGGCCTCGCCACGTGGAAGGGGCTCGCCTACGCGAACCGCCGCCCGATCGCGGGCGTGTCGAGCCTCGCGGCGATGGCGCTCGCGGCGGAGGCGGACGCCCGCCCGGGCGAGGTGCTCGTGCCGCTCCTCGACGCGAAGAAGGGCGAGGTCTACGCGGGCTTCTACCGCGCGGCGGGCGGGGCGGTGGAGGCGGTGCTGCCCGAGGCGGCCCTTCCCCCGGCGGCGCTGCTCGAGCGCGTCGCGACGGTGCCCGGCGCCGCCGCGTTCGGCGAGGGCTACGCGGCGTACGCCGCCGCGCTCGAGGGGCACCTCGCGCGGCTCGAGACCGCGATCGCGGCGCCCACCGCCGCGGCGGTCGCCGCGCTCGCCGGACCGAGGCTCGCCGGCGCGAGCTTCGACCCGCAGGCGCTCTTCGCGCTCGAGCCGCACTACGTCCGCCCGAGCGAGGCGGAGCTGAAGTTTCCGAAGGGGCTCGGCCCCGGCGCGGATCGCTGACTCGGCGCACGATCCCGGCCTGCGGCGGGCGTCCTCGCTCCTTGCGCCTGCGGCGCGCGACCTATGGTGCGCCGGCGCGCCGAGCGCGGACGCCCCGACTCGGCTATCTTCCCACCTCCGCCCCAGACCGGTCCCGACAGGCCGCGAAGGCCAAACGCCCGACGCCCCCATGGAAGCCGCCGTCTTTCGCCCCGCGCTGCGCAACGTCCTCCTCTCCCTCGTCGCCGGCGCCGCCGGCGGCGTCGTCCTCGGCGTCGTCGCGGGTGCGCCGTTCCTGCTCTCGCTCGCGTTCGGGGCGGTCGCCGCCGCCCTCGCGCTCGCCTTCCGCCAGCTCACCGGCCTGCGCGTCGTCGCGACGGCCGGCGGCCTCGCGGTGAAGGGCCGCGACGCGGGGCTCTCGGCGCGCTGGGAGGAGCTGCGGCTCGGGTTCGGGAGGAGCCCGCGCCCCGACGGCTCCTGGCAGCCCTACGCCATCGTGGCGGACGCGCGCGGCCGCTCCTTCGCGTTCGCCGACCTCGCCGGCGCGCGCGGGTGCGAGGCGGTGCGCGGGCTCGACGGCGCCGACGTCGAGATCGAGGACCTGCGCGACGCCCCGCTCCTGCTCGCCCTCGTGGTCCAGCGCGCTCCGGCGTGGCACGTCCTGCCGCCGGCCCTGCTCGCTCCGCCCGTCGTCGAGGCGGCGCCCGCGCCCACCGGGGCGCCGGCCGCGGGAGAGCGGCGATCTCGGGTGGGCCTGCTCGGCCTCCTCGGCAAGCTGGGCGGGACGGTCGCCAAGGCCGCGAAGACCGCCAACCTCGGCTGGGCGGCCGCCTCTGCGGCGACCTACGGCGTCCTCTTCTCCTGGAAGTTCGCGGTGGCGCTCCTCGTCCAGCTCTTCGTCCACGAGTACGGCCACGTCCACGCGATGCGGAGGACCGGCATGAGCGTGCGCGGCATGTACTTCGTGCCGTTCCTCGGGGCGATCGCCGTCACCGACGACGCGTTCACCTCGCGCCGCCAGCAGGCGTACGTCGCGCTGAACGGGCCGCTGTGGGGCTCCCTGTTCGCCCTCCTCCCCGCCGCCCTCTGGCTCTGGACGCGCGATCCCATGTTCGCCGCCGTGGCCACCTGGTGGGCGGTGATCAACCTCTTCAACCTGCTCCCCATCGCCCCGCTCGACGGCGGGCGCGTCATGCAGGCCTTCGCGTTCTCGTTCTCCTCGACCCTCGGGGTCGCGCTCACGATCCTGGGCCTCGGCGCCGCGGTCGCGGTGGGGACGACGCTCGGCTACGAGCTCGTCTGGATCATCGCGCTCCTCGGCGCGCTCGAGCTCGTCGCGGAGGCGCAGGCGCGCGCGGGCGGGCGGGCGCTGCGGCTCCTGCCCGAGCGCGCGCGCTTCGGGCCCGCGCAGTTCCGCTACCTGCGCGCGGTGGCGGGGCCGCCGCTCGGCTCGCCGTCCGAGGCGTTCTTCGTGCGCGACCTCCAGCGGATGGAGCAGGCCGCGAAGGCCGCGCCGCTCCGGCCGCTCGAGATGGCGCTCTTCGGCGTCGGCTACGCCGCGCTCGCGGCGGGGCTGCTCGCCCTCGTGCACTTCATGTCGCACGTGCCGGGGGCGAACGTCGCCGCGCAGATCCTGTCCTGACCATGCACGTCTTCGTCACCGGCGCCACGGGGCTCATCGGGCGCGCCCTCTGCGGCGCGCTCCTCGAGGCCGGGCACGCGGTCACCGCGCTGTCCCGCAGCCGCGGCGCCGACCGGATCCTGCCGGCGGGTACGCGCGTCCTCACCGGCGATCCGGCGGAGGGAGGCGGCTGGGAGGAGGCGCTCGCGGCGTGCGACGCCTGCGTGAACCTCGCGGGCGAGCCCATCGTCGAGGGGCGCTGGACCGCCGCGAAGAAGCGGCGCATCCGCGAGAGCCGGGTGCGCGCGACGGAGCGCATCGCCGCCGTCGTGCGCGCGGGCGGGCCGCGGGTGCTCGTCTCCGGCAGCGCCGTCGGGTGGTACGGCTCGCGCGGGGACGAGCTCCTCGACGAGGGCTCTTCCGGCGGGGAGGGGTTCCTCGCCGACGTCTGCCGCGAGTGGGAGGCCGCCGCCACGCCGGCCGCGGCGCGGGCGCGCCTCGTGCTCCTGCGCACCGGGATCGTCCTCTCTCCCGCCGGCGGCGCGCTCCCGAAGCTCGTCCGGCCGTTCCGCCTCTTCGCGGGCGGGCCGCTCGGGAGGGGCGACTTCTGGATGCCCTGGATCCACCTCGCCGACGAGGTCGGGATCGTGCGCTTCGCGCTCGAGGACGCGCGCGTCGAGGGGCCGCTCGCGGCCTGCGCGCCCGAGCCGGTCCGCAACCGTGACCTCGCGCGCGCGATCGGCAAGGTGCTCGGACGCCCGAGCTTCCTCGCCGCGCCGGAGGTCGCCGTGCGGCTCGCGGTGGGCGAGGCCGCCGAGGCCGTCCTCGGGAGCCAGCGGGTGGTGCCGCGCAAGGCGCTCGAGCTCGGCTACCGCTTCCGCTTTCCGACCCTCGAGGCCGCGCTCAGGGAGCTGCTCGGGAGCTGAGGGCAGCCCCCTCGACCTCGACCTCACCGACGCCCGCCTCGACCGCATCCCGAACCTCGCGCCCAGGAGAACCGCCGTGCCCAAGCTCCCCATGACCCTCGCCCTCGTCGGCGCCACCGGCGAGGTCGGGCGCGCTGCGCTCGACGCGCTCGACCAGCTCGACCTCCCCGTGAAGGCGCTCCGCCCGTTCGCCTCGCCCCGCTCGGCGGGCGAGCTCGTCGAGTTCCAGGGCGACGACCTGCGCGTCGCACCGCTCGCGGACGGCGCGTTCCGCGGCTGCGACGTCGCGCTCTTCTGCGCCGGGGCCGAGGTCGCGCGCGAGTGGGCGCCGCGGGCGTGGGCGGAGGGCTGCGCCGTGGTGGACGTCTCGCCCGCGTTCCGCGCCGACGGCGAGGTGCCGCTCGTCGTCGCCGAGCTGAACGCCGAGGCGATCGCCGCCTTCCGCGCACGCGGCGTGGTGGCGACGCCCGGCCCGACCGCGACGGCCGTGGCGCTGGCGCTCGCGCCGCTCCGCGCCGCGGGGATCGAGCGGGTCGTCGTCTCGACGTACGAGCCGGCCTCCGGCGCCGGCCGCGCGGGCGTCGCAGAGCTCGAGCGCGAGGCGCGGGACCTGCTCGGCCTCAAGGAGCCGGACCCCGCGGCGCGCTTCCCGCACCGCCTCGCGTTCAACCTGATCCCGCAGGTGGGCGCCTTCGGCGAGGGCGGCGCGACCGACGAGGAGGAGGGGATCGTCCGCGACGCCCGCCGCGTCCTCGGCGCGCCCGAGCTGCGCCTGACCGCGACCGCGGTGCGGGTGCCGGTCTTCTACGGCGAGGCCGTCGCGGTGAACGTCACGACGCGCGAGAAGCTCGGGGTGAGCGAGGCGCGGGAGCTCTTGCGGGCCGCGCCGGGCGTGAAGGTCGTGGACACGCCGGGGGAGGGCATCTACCCGATGCCGATGCTCGCGGCGAACGAGGACGCCGTGCTGGTGGGCCGCCTGCGCGAGGACCGCTCGCAGGCGCGCGGGCTCGACCTGTTCCTGGTCGTCGAGAACACGCGCAAGGGCGCCGCCACGAACGCCCTGCAGATCGCGCGGGTCCTCGCCGAGCAGCACCTCTAGCCTCTGCCAAATTGTCAGCCCGCCCGCGCGGGCGCTGCCATTTTGGCGCCCCGCCGGCGCCCGCGCGGCTCGAGCGAGCCGGAAATCGCGAGGGAGTCGGGGGGGATCGTTCCCTTGCCCCCCTGGCGCTCCGGTTGCAGAATCGGCGCCCATCATGCGCCGAGCACTCCTCCTCGCAGCGCTGGCCTTGCCCGCGCTGGTCCGCGCCCAGACGGCGGGCACGGTCACGTTCACGCCCGACAACCTCCTCGGCTCCGCGGACTGCGATCCCGCGAGCACGACGACCGTGAGCCTCTCGTGGGCGGTGGCGGCCACCGGCGTCGCGGGCGGGACCTATCGCGTCTACGCGTCCTCGCGCGCGCCGACCTCCACGACCACGAACGCGGTCAAGCTCTGCGACACGAGCGACGTCCCGGCGGACAGCGTGCGCGCGGCCCAGATCGGCGAGGACATCAGCGCCACCGCCAACCCGCAGAGCGCCGACTTCCGGACCGCCGACTTCGTGCTCGCGACGGGCTACTCCTGCGCGGAGACGACGGCGCGCACGATCTACGTCTGCGTCCACTTCGTCCCCTCCGGCCAGACCGACGCGAGCGCCTCGGCGAACGGCTCGATGAAGCTCGACCTGAAGGCTCCCGCGAGCCCGGCCAACGTGACGGTCGAGCCGGGAGAGCAGGGGTTGCGCGTCTCGTGGGATCACGGCACGGGCGGCGCGGCCGACGCGAGCTACTTCAAGATCCACGCGGTGGCGACCGACGCGACGAAGGACGCCCGGGATCACTGGTCCGGGAAGATCCTCGACGAGACCGGCCGGGTCAGCGGCCGGATCGACGGGCTCACGAACCTCGTCGAGTACCAGGTGACCGTGGTTGCTTACTCCTCGGCGGACAACGCGAGCCAGCCGTCGGAGCCGAAGACCGGGACGCCGCAGCCGGTGGAGGACTTCTGGGAGTACTACCACTCGAGCGGCGGGCAGGAGCAGGGCGGCTGCGCGAGCGGCCCCGCCGGCGCGCTCGGCATCCTCGGCGCCGCGCTCGCGCTGGCGTTCCGGAGGCGCAAGTGAACGCGAAGCTCCTCCTCGCCCTCGCCCTCGCGGCGCTCGCGCTGCCCGCCGCCGCGCAGGACCGCTCCCCGAAGTGGGGCTCGTTCGAGATCGGCGCGGGCACCTACACGCCCGACCTCGACTCGGAGTTCGCGACCAGGCCAGGGCCGTACGAGCGGATCCTCGGCGGCGGAAGCGGCTGGATGTTCCGCCTCGGCGCCTCCAAGGCGATCTTCGCGAACGACCTCGGCGCGATCGAGGTCGGGCTGCGGACCGGGTACTTCCAGAAGAACGGCAAGGGGCTCATCGAGCAGGCGAACCCCGACGGCACCACGGTCCTCGTCCCGTCGCCGGACAAGACCACCCTCGCCATCGTCCCGACCAGCGCGACCGTGACGCTCCGCCTCGACTGGCTCGCCGAGCACTACCGCTTCGTGCCGCTGTCGTTCTACGGGCGCGCGGCCTTCGAGCGCTACAACTGGTGGGTGACGGGGGGCACCGGCGACTGGTCCAAGAAGGGTGCGACGAACGGCTGGTCCGTCACGGGCGGCGCCGCGCTGCTCCTCGACGCCTTCGACCCCGGGCTCGCGCGCGAGCTCGACAACGACACGGGCGTGAACCACACGTACCTGTTCTTCGACGTCACCCGCGCCCAGGTGGACGACTTCGGCAGCGGCAAGAGCTGGAACCTCTCGACCGACGGCGTCTCGCTGCAGGGCGGCCTGATGCTGGTGTTTTGAAGTTGAGCCTGCCCGGCGCAGGCAGGCCTCGTGCGCCGCACCTAGAGCTTCCGGTGCTTGAGCGCCGGCAGCTCCTGGCGCGCCTTCTCCAGCCGGTCCCGCCGGAACGGCGCGACGCACACGCCCTCGCCGTCCGGGCAGCGCGCGAGCACGACGCCCCAGGGGTCGACGATCATCGCGTTCCCGAAGGTCTGGCGGTTCGCCGAGTGGCGGCCCACCTGCGCCGGCGCGATGACGTAGGCGAGGTTCTCGATCGCGCGCGCGCGCACGAGCACCTCCCAGTGATCCTTGCCGGTGAAGAGCGTGAACGCCGCGGGGATGGTGATCACCTCCGCGCCGAGGCTCGCCAGCTTCCGGTACAGCTCCGGGAAGCGCAGGTCGTAGCAGATGGTGAGGCCGACCCGCCCGAGCGGCGTGGGCGCGATGACGACCTTGTCCCCCGGCACGACGCCCTCCGACTCGGCGTAGCGTGCGCCGTCGGGGATGTTCACGTCGAAGAGGTGGATCTTGCGGTACGCGGCGACGATCTGGCCGTCGTCGGCGATGAGCGCCGAGGTGTTCGCCGTGCGTCGCGGGTCGTCCACCTTCTCGGAGATGGAGCCGGCGACGACGAAGATCCCGCGCCGCCTGGCCAGCTCGCGGAGCGCGCCGAGCGTGGGCCCCTCCAGCGGCTCGGCGCCGGCGATCCGCCCCTCTTCGGGGCCCATGTAGGAGAAGTTCTCTGGCAGGGCGACGAGCCGCGCGCCCAGATCGGCCGCGTCCTCGACGAGACGCAGCGCCACCTCCAGGTTCCGCGCCCGGTCGGCGGTGGAGGTCATCTGGACCGCGCCCATGAGGTAAGCGGACGGCGCCATGTCGATGTCCTTACCATGTTCGAGGCGCGATGAACCGCTACTACACGACGTTCGAGGCCGCCCGCCTCCTCGGTGTCTCGCTGCCCACGGTGGTGAACTGGATCAAGGCGCGCCGGCTCAAGGCGCACCGCACTCCGGGTGGACACCGGCGCATCGCCCGCGAGGATCTCGCGACGTTCATGATCCGCCACGGCATGCCGCTGCCTGCGGATCTCGACGACGCGGCGCACGCCCGGCGCAAGGCGCTCGTCATCGCCGAGCCCGGGCCGGCGCGCGAGGGCGCGGCGCGGCAGCTCGCGGCGGCCGGCTACGCGGTGGACCAGGCGTCGCCGGGCTTCGCCGCCGGCGCGGCCGCGGCGCGGTTCACGCCGGACGTGTTCGTCATCCACGCGCCCGCGGCGGACGGCGGCGAGGTGCTGCGCTCCCTGCGCACCGATCGCGAGCTCGGCGCGACGCCGATCGTGGCGGTCGGGCACCCCGACTGGCTCGCGCCGCTGCGCGAGGCGGGCTGTGCCGAGGTCGTGGCTGCTCCGCCCGCGGACGGCGCGCTGGAGGGCGCCGTCGCGAGCGCGCTCGCGCCGGCGGGGAAGCGCGGCGCCGATGGCGGGCGCTCGCCCACCTCCACCCGCACCCGGCGCCCCCCGCGCCGCCCCCTCTCGGATTGATGCGCCGGAAGGGGGTCGCTATGCTCGATCCCGTTCCTGAAGCGCTCGCTCCCTCGCCTGCTCACGGTCATGAACGCCGCCGCGCGCCCCGCCCTCGTCGCCGCTGTGCTCGTCCTGGCGAGCACCGCGGGGACCGCGTTCGCCGCCTCCGGCCCGGGCGAAACGGCACCCCGCGCCGGGCAAGCGGAGGGCTCCGACGGCGGCGGGCGCCGCTGGGCCTCCGCGCGCGCCATCGCCTGCTACCTGGACGCACACCGGCGGCTGCGAGCCGGCGACGCGCAGGGGGCGGCCGACGCGCTGGCGCTCGCGGTCGCCTACGACGCGGCGAGCCCGGAGCTGCGCGTGTCGCTCGCCGGCGCCCTCTTCGAGCTCGAGCGGTTCGACGCGGCCGAGACCGAGGCGCGCGCGGCCGTCGAGCGCGCAGGGGACGCCGGCCGGGCCGCCTCCGAGGCGCACGTCCTCCTCGCGCGGCTCGCCGTGGAGCGCGACCGGCTCGAGGAGGCGACGCTCGCCCTGCGCCAGGCCATCCGCGTCGAGACTGGGCTCGCGGCGCGCGGCGAGCAGGTCGATCCGACGCCGTGGCGGGTCCTCTCCGATCTGTATCTCGACACCGGCGACGACGCGGCCGCCACCCGCACGCTCGAGGATCTCGCGGCGCGCGCGCCGGAGGAGGCGAGCGCGGGTTTCCGCGAGCTCGGCCGGACGCTGCTCGACCGGGACCAGGCGGGGCTCGCCGAGCGCCACCTCCGCCGTGCCGCGCAGCTCGAGCCGGGAGAGCTCGAGTCCCTCCGCCTGCTCGCGGCGGCGCACGACGCCCTCGGCCGCCCGGGCGAGGCGCGCGACGACCGGCTCGCGATCCTGAGCCGGGAGCCGGACGACGCCGCGACGCTCGCGGCGATGGGGAGGCTCGCGGCGCAGGCGGGAGAGCTCGCGCGGGCGCGCGAGTGGTTCGAGCGCTACGCCCGCGCCGCCGGCGAGGGCGTCGAGGCGCAGCTGCGGATCGCGTTCGAGTGGCTCGACGCCGGCCGGCCCGTCGAGGCGCTCGCCGCCGCGCGAGAAGGAGTGCGGGAGGCGGGCCCCGACGGACGGCTCCGCTTCGTGGAGGGGCTCGCGCTGCGGGAGCTGCGGCGCTTCGCCGAGGCCGCCGCCGCGCTCGCGACGGTGCCGCCGAGCGCCGGGGCGAGCTGGGTGCCGGCGCGCGCCGCGCTCGCGGACGCGCTGTCCCGCGCCGGGCGCCACGCCGAGGCGGACCGCGCGCTCGCGGCGCCGCTCGACGCCTTCCCGGGAGAGGTCCGGCTGCTCCTCGCGCGCGCGGCGGTGCTCGCCCGCGCCGGACGCCGCGGAGAGGGGATCGCGGTCCTGCGCGCCGCCGTGGCCGACAAGGCGCGGCGCGGGGAGGCGGCGAGGGCGGACGTGGCCGACCTCACCACCGCGCTCGCGCAGGCGCTCGTGCGGGCGGGCAGGCCGCAGGAGGCGATCGCCGCGCTGCGGGCGGCCCTCGCGGCGTCGCCGCGGGACGAGGCGCTGCTCTACGCGCTCGGCGCGACGTACCACCAGGCGGGCCAGCCCGACACGGCGGTGGCGCAGATGCAGGCGCTCCTGGCGCTCCACCCCGACTACCCCGACGCGCTGAACTTCCTCGGCTACGCCTTCGCGGAGCGCGGCGACCGGCTCGACGAGGCGGAGCGGCTCCTGCGCCGCGCCCTCGAGCTAAGGCCGCGATCCGGCCACGTGCTCGACTCGCTCGGCTGGGTGCTGTTCCGCCGCGGCGAGTTCGCCCGCGCGGCGGAGCTCCTCGAGCAGGCCGACGCGCTCGCCGGGCCGGACGCGGTCATCCTCGAGCACCTCGGGGACGCCTACGGCGCGCTCTCGCGGACGGGGGACGCCGCTCGCGCCTACCGCCGCGCGCTCGGGGCGGACCCGGGCGACGACGACGAGGGCGCGGCGGACGCCGGGCGCAAGGCCGGGATCGAGCGGAAGCTGCGCGAGCTCGCGGCCACGGCGCGCTCCCCCTCCACGCCTTGACCCCGCGGCGGCGCGCCGTTAGCGTCCGCGGATGCCGGTCCCCTCCTTTCCCTCCGAGGCGGAGGCGCGCCACGAGGAGGGCTTCCTCAACTCGGCGGACCACCTTCGCCTCTACTGGCAGCGCTACACGCCGCCCTCGCCCCGCGCCACGGTGATCGTGCTCCACGGCGCGGGCGATCACTCCGGCCGCTACCCGGCCGTCACCTCCGCGCTCGTGCGCGCGGGGTTCCAGGTGGCGCTCGTGGACCTGCGCGGCCACGGCCAGTCCGACGGCCAGCGCTGGCACGTGGACGCGTTCTCCGACTACCTCGCCGACCTCGGCGCGTTCGTGGCGAAGCTCCGGGCCGACGGCGTCGCCGGCAAGCTGTTCGTCCTCGCGCACAGCCAGGGGGCGCTCGTGGCGGCCTCGTGGGGGCTCGCCCGCGGCGGCGAGGTGGACGGGTTCGTGCTGTCGTCGCCGTACTTCCGCCTCGCGTTCCACCCGCCGGCGGTGAAGCTCCTGGCCGCGAAGCTCGCCGGGCGGGTCGTCCCCTGGCTGCGGATGTCGGCCGGGCTCGACGTGGCCGACCTCACCTCGGACCTCGAGCTGCAGCGCTGGACCGACCACGACCCCCTCTACGGCCGCGCCACGACGCCGCGCTGGTTCGCCGAGTCCACCCGGGCGCAGGCCGCGGTGCTGCGGGGCGCCGCGCGCTTCGAGGCGCCGCTGCTCGTCCTCGCCGCGGGCGCCGACCGCATCGCCGACGTGGCCGCCGCGCGCGCGTTCGTGGACGCGGCGCGATCGAGGGACAAGCGGCTCGTGGTGTACGACGGGTTCCGACACGAGATCTTCAACGAGGTGGAGCGCGATCGGCCCATCGCCGAGGCGATCGCGTGGCTCTCCTCCCACGCCAAGTGAAGAGGCGTTCAGGCGGGTTGACGCCCCCTGGAGAGGCCCTCTATCCTGCCCCGGTCTTTCACTCCACGCGGGTCCGCGACGGACGTGAAGCTCCCGGAGGACGTCTGAAAATGGCTGGCATCGAGAAGGTCCCGTCGCCGCGCAGCGGCGCACACACGGTGATCGGAAGCTCGATCGTGATCGACGGCGAGATCTCGGGTGACGAGGACCTCGTCATCCAGGGCACGGTCAAGGGCCGCATCAGCCTGCGCGAGAGCCTCTACGTCGAGGGCTCGGGCGTCATCGAGGCGGACATCGAGACGGCGAACGTCGAGGTGTCGGGCCAGGTGACGGGCAACATCGCCGCGAGCGACAAGGTCGAGCTGAAGGCCGACTGCAAGGTCGTGGGCGACATCCGCGCTCCGCGCATCCTCATCGCCGACGGCGCCCTCTTCAAGGGCAACGTGGACATGGACGTCAAGGAAACGAAGGGGAAGTGACCGTGGCGACCATCGACGGCAGCACCATCATCGGCGAGTCCATCCTCATCAGCGGCTCCCTCAACGGCGACGAGGACCTCACGGTCCGCGGCCGGGTCGAGGGCACGCTGACCCTCACGAAGACCCTCGTGGTCGAGCCGACCGGCGTCGTGAAGGCCGAGGTCCAGGTCAAGAACTGCATCATCTCCGGCGCCATCGTCGGCAACGTCACCGCCACCGAGTCGGTCGAGATCACCCGGGAAGGCCGGATGGTCGGCGACATCAGCGCGCCGCGCGTGATCATCGTCGACGGCGCGAGCTTCCGCGGCCGCATCGACATGGGCGAGGTGGACGTGGAGGCGGAGCGCGAGACGCGCACCGTCGTCTCGCGCCCGGCCCCGCTGCCGTCGCGCCCGGCCCTCCGCCCCGCGCCGCGCCCGGTCCCGATCGAGCGCAAGATGGAGGAGAAGACCGTGGCCGTCGCCGCGCCGAAGCCGCCCGCGCCCCCTGCGCCCGTCGCGATGGGCGCGGTGAAGCGCAAGGTGATCGTGAAGCGGAAGTAGCCGGTCTCGAGGCTCGCCGTGGAGCTCGAGCCGCGCACGACGGCGCCCGCCCATGCGACGGGCGCCGTCGCGTTCGTACCCCTCGCCGCCGTCACCGACGACGCGACCTTCCGGGTGCGCCCGGAGGGCGACGTGTCGCACCTCGCGGCCTCGATCGGCCGCCTCGGTCAGCTCTCGCCCGTCGAGCTCCGGCCGGACCCGGCGGCGCCGGGCCGTTACCAGGTCGTCGCCGGCTTCCGCCGGCTGGCCGCGCTCCGGATGCTCATGCGCGAGCGGGTGCTCGCGCGCGTGCACGAGCAGCTCTCCGAGGAGGACGCCTGGGGCGTCGCGCTCGGGCAGGCCCTGCTCACCGAGCCGCTCGACGGCGCGGCCCTGGGCGCGCTCCGGGAGCGGCTCGCCGGGACGGGAGTCGCGCCGTGGGCGGACGAACTCGTGGACGAGGCGCGCGTGCGCGCGCCGCTCGAGCCCGAGCTGCGCGAGCGCTTCTTCGCCTTCCTCGAGGCGGGCGCGCCCGCCGCAGCCGAGGCCCCGGCGCCCGCGCCCGACGAGGACGCCGCGCTCGAGCGCGAGCAGGAGGCCGACGAGGCCGAGCGCCTGGTCCCCGAGGAGGTCCCCGTGGAGGTCACCCCGGACGAGCTCGCTCAGGACGTGGCGCGGCGCTTCTGGGAGCTCAACCAGGATCTCGCGCTCGCCGTGGGGGCCTGGGCAGACTTGCCGCCCGAGGGCCGCCGCCAGATCCTGGCGCAGGCCCGCTGGGTGGCGGCGCTCCTGCCGCACCTCGAGGGAGAGGAAGAATGAGCCTCGACACCGATCGCGCCCGGCTCCTCGAGCTCCTGCGCGAGCTCTCCTTCGAGCGCCGGAAGGTGATCCTCGCCTCCGGCAAGGAGAGCGACTTCTACGTGGACTGCAAGCGGACGACGCTCACCGCCGAGGGGCACGTCCTCGTCGGCCGGCTCCTGTTCGACCGCGTCCGCCGCATCCAGCCGCTCGTGCGCGGCGTCGGCGGCCTCACCCTCGGCGCCGATCCCATCGCCAGCGCGATCGCGCTCACGAGCTTCCTGGAGCACGAGCGAGCGGGCGGTCTGGGAGGCGTTCATCCCCCCGGCACGGTCGACTCGTTCATCGTCCGCAAGGAGCCGAAGGGCCACGGCACCGGGCAGTGGATCGAGGGGCGCAAGACCATCCCGGACGGCAGCCGCGTCGTCGTCATCGAGGACGTGGTGACCACGGGCGGCAGCGCGCTCAAGGCCATCGAGCGCTGCCGGGCGGAGAAGCTCGAGCCGGTCGCGTGCCTCGCGCTCGTGGATCGGATGGAGGGCGGCCGCGAGGCGATCGAGGCGCAGGGCGTGCCGCTCCAGGCGCTCTTCACGCGCCAGGACTTCCTCGGATGACCCGCGCCGCGGTGGTCCGCGCCCTGCTGGGGCTCGCGCTCCTGGCGGCCGGCTGCACGATCCGCTCGCGCACGCCGTATCCCCGCACCGACCAGGGCGAGTGGGCGGAGAAGCGCGACCAGGCCACCCGCCGCGACCTGCTCTACGACGGCCTCGATCACCGCGCGACCGCGACCGCGACCCACCTGTCGCTCCCGGTGCGCGAGGCGCGCGCGCGCCGCCTCGCCGAGTGGAAGGGGTGGACGGCGGAGGAGCTCGAGCAGCGGCTCGCGAGGGAGCGCGCCGAGGCGGCGGCCGGCGAGGAGTTCCTGCTCGTCTTCTACACGCCCTCGTCGAGGGCGAACGACCTCGACGCGCCGAGGAGCATCTGGCACGTGGCGGTGAAGAGCGAGGCGGGGGAGCTCGTCAGCGTCGGCGCGCACATCGCCGACGCCGACGACGAGCTGCACGGCCTCTTCCCCTGGGTGGGCCCGTTCGACACCGTCTACCGGGTGCAGTTCCCCGTCCCGAAGGAGGGACCGCTCGCGGACGAGGGCTACGTGCTCGAGATCGCGAGCGCGCTCGGCGTGCTCGAGCTCGACTACACCTCGCCGCCGCTCCCCACGCCGCTCATCCAGCCGTCGCCGCCCGAGGGGCGCTGACCTTCGCGGCGCGGCCGCCGCGCGAGCGGCCCCGCTACTCGAGATCGCCGCGCGTGATGAGCGTGTCGCGCAGCCAGCGATCGTCGCTCTTGGGGTAGTCGAGGATGTAGTGCAGCCCGCGCGACTCCTTGCGCTGGCGGGCGCACTCGACGATGAGCATCCCGACGTCGGCGAGGTTCCGGAGCTCGACGAGGTCCGGCGTGAGGTTGTACTGCCAGTAATAGTCGCGGATCTCGCTCCGCAGCATGGCGATGCGGGTGCGCGCGCGCTCGAGCCGCTTCTGCGTGCGCACGATGCCGACGTAGTTCCACATCACGCGCCGGAGCTCGTCCCAGTTGTGCGCGACGACGACGCCCTCCTCGGGCGCGAGCGCCGAGCCCGGGTTCCAGTCCGGGATGTGCGGCGGCGGCCCGCTCCCCTCGGAGAGCTCGTCCGCGGCGCGCAGCGCGGCGCGCCGGCCGAACACGAGGCCCTCGAGGAGCGAGTTGGAGGCGAGCCGGTTCGCGCCGTGCAGGCCGGTGCAGGAGACCTCGCCGATGGCATAGAGGCGCGGGATGGAGGTGCGGCCGACGAGATCCGTTACGACGCCGCCGCACTGGTAGTGCGCGGCCGGGACGACGGGGATCGGCTGCGCCGCCATGTCGATGCCGAACTCCTTGCACGTCGCGTAGATGTGCGGGAAGTGCTCGAGCAGGAAGCTCTTCGGCAGGTGCGTCATGTCGAGGAACGCGCAGTCGTCGCCGCGCTTCTTCATCTCCGCGTCGATGGAGCGCGCGACGACGTCCCGCGGCGCGAGCTCCTTGCGCGGGTCGTAGCGCACCATGAATGCGTCGCCCGCGGCGTTGCGGAGGATGCCGCCCTCACCGCGGAGCGCCTCGCTGATGAGGAAGCTCTTCGCCTGCGGGTGGAAGAGGCAGGTCGGGTGGAACTGGAAGAACTCCATGTTCGCGACCGTCGCGCCGGCGCGGTACGCCATGGCGACCCCGTCGCCGGTCGCGACGTCGGGGTTCGAGGTATAGAGGTAGACCTTGCCCGAGCCGCCGGTGGCGAGGATGGTCGCGCCCGCCGAGAGGGTGGAGACGACGCCGGTGTCGCGGTGGAGCACGTACGCGCCGAGCACCCGGCTCGGGCCGCCGATGCCGGCCTTGCCGCTCGTCACCAGGTCGACCGCGACGTGGTCCTCCTCGATGCGGATCCCGCGCGCGTCGCAGGCGGCGAGGAGCGCGCGCTCGATCTCCCGGCCGGTCGTGTCCTTCGCGTGCGCGACACGACGGCGCGAGTGGCCGCCCTCACGGGTGAGGTGCAGCCGATCCGGGGCCTCCCGATCGAGCTCCACGCCGAGCGACATCAGCCAGCGGATGCGATCGGGTCCCTCGCGGACGGTCACCTCCACCGCCTCGCGCCGGCAGAGCCCCGCGCCGGCGACGAGCGTGTCCTGGATGTGGAGCTCGAAGTCGTCGTCGGGCCCGAGCACCGAGGCGACGCCGCCCTGGGCGTACTGCGTGGAGCCCTCCGAGCGCTGCCGCTTCGTGAGGACCAGCACCGAGCCGTGATTCGCGGCCTCGAGGGCGAACGTCAGGCCGGCGACACCGCCGCCCAGGACGAGGAAGTCGACGTGCTCGCGCGGGGAGAGGGTATTCATGGCGTCATTGTGTAGCGCATGTGTGTGCGTGCCGGTGGGGGAATAAAGTTGTCCGTCCCGACGTGCTCTTGGTAGGTTTTTCCCACCGCATGTCCGGCCCTCGCTCCCTCGTCGGCCTCGCCCTCGTGGGGCTCCTCTGCGCGCCCGCGCTGGCGCGGGGCGGAGACGTCTACTCGTACGTCGACTCGGACGGCGTGGTGCACTTCTCGAACGCGCCGAACGACCCGCGCTACCGCCGGGTGAACCGCGCGAGGAGCGGCGGCGGCGTCTATCGCTCCGGGTCGCAGGCGCGCGCGCGCCCGGCGGCGTCCGCTGACGAGCGCTACACGCAGTGGCGCGCCCACATCACCTCGGCGGCGGCGCGCTACGCGCTGCCCGAGGCGCTGCTCCTCGCGGTGATGTCGGTCGAGTCGAACTTCGATCACCGCGCCGTGTCCGAGAAGGGCGCGATGGGACTCATGCAGCTCATGCCCGGGACGGCGAAGGACATGTACGTGTCCGACGCCTGGGACCCGGGCCAGAACATCGACGGCGGGGCGCGCTACCTGCGCATCCTCGCGAACCAGTACCAGGGCGATCTCATGAGGACGCTCGCGGCGTACAACGCCGGGCCGGAGGCGGTCCGCCGCGCAGGCGGCGACGTCCCGAACATCCCGGAGACGCGCGAGTACGTCCGCAAGGTCGTCGCCCTGTACGAGGCCTACAAGGCCGGGAAGTGAACCCTTTGGCCAGGCGCGGCGGCACCCACGAGGTCGAGGGACTCGACGAGGAGTTCCTGTTCCACCTCTCGCGCGGGACCGAGCTCATCGGCGCCGGCGACGCGGACGGCGCGCGTGCCGCCCTCGAGCGGGCGCGCACGCTGCGCCCGAAGGACGTGAAGGTCCTGGGCCTGCTCGGCCAGGCGTACTACCGCCTCGGCCGATTCGAGGACGCGGGCGACGTGTGGCAGGTGCTCGTGGACGAGAGCCCGGTCGAGCCGGCGGCGCGCGTGAACCTCGGGCTCGCGCGCCTCAAGGCGAAGCGCCACGCCGACGCGGCCCGGCAGCTCCAGATCGCGCTCGACCTCAACCCCGACCACCGCAAGGCGATGGGCTACCTCGGCCTCGCGCTGCTCGAGGGAGGCGACCCCGCCGCCGCGCGCGCCTGGTTCGAGCGGACCGGCGCCGAGCACATGATCGCGCGCTGCGACGCGCTCCTCGCCGGCCCCGCCGGCGCGGAGGAGGAGGCCGCGCCGCCCGTTGCCGTCGCCGACGAAGGCGCCCCCGGCGAACCGCTACCCGCTGAGCAGCTCGAGCCGCTCGCGACGCCGGTGCCGGTCGCCGATCTCGCCGCCGAAGCTCCGCTCTCCGGATCCGACGCGTTCGACGCGGCGTCCGCGGCCCTCGCGGCAGAGGACGAGCGCGCCGCTCCTCCTGCCCCGATCGCGCAGGCCTCGCCCCCGGCGCTCTCCGCGTGGGCCGCCTCCCGCGTCCTCGCGCTCGAGGGGGCCGCTCCCTTCGCGGTGCAGGACGGGGTCCTCGCGGTCGCGGTGCGCGGCGAGCTGCGCGTCCGGCTCGAGGGCCTGTTCGCGATCCGCGGGCAGGTCGCGCTCGCCGGGGACGTGAAGCGCTTCCGCGGGCGCGTGACCGAGACGCCCTTCGGCCAGGGTGCCGCGCGCATGTACCACGCGAGCGGCGACGGCGTGCTCCTCCTGCGCGCCGGCGACCGGCGCCTCACCGCGCTGGAGCTCGGCGGCGAGGCCGCCTACTTCCGCGAGGACGCGGTGTGCGGCCTCGACGCGGGCCTCGCGTTCGAGAACGGGAGGGTGCCGTCGTCCGCGGGCGAGCTGAACCTCGTACACATCCGCGGGCAGGGCGCGCTGCTCGTCGCGTCTCGCGGCGAGCCCGTCGCGATCGACGTCGTGCCCGGCACGCCGGTGCGGCTCCCGCTCACCGCGCTCGTCGGCTGGACCGGCGCCCTCACGCCGCGGCTCGGGCCGCTCGCCGACGAGGCCGAGGGCGCGCCGCTCGCGGTGGAGCTGACCGGCGAGGGGCGGGCGCTCGCGGATCCGGAGGCGGTGGCGGAGCGTGGGGGCGGGGGCACGCCATGATGGCGCCACCCGCCCGCAGGGAGCCTGCTGCGACGCACGCTGCCTGCCTCCGCCGGGCGGCCTCGTCGTTGCGCTCCTCGACGTGCCTTACAGGCACGCCTGCGGTGCTCACTCCTCGGGGCGCCCGGCCCGGCGACGGCATCGCGCGTCTCGCGACGGCTCCATGCAAGCGAGGGGCGCCATGAGCCGCTCGCTCGCGCGGGAGTTCCTGAACGCGCCCAACGCGATCACGCTCACGCGGATCGCGATGATCCCGGTGTTCCTCTGGTTCACCTTCCACGAGTCGCGCGTCGACAGCTTCATCGCCTGCGTCGTCTACGCGGTCACCGGCGCGACCGACTTCCTCGACGGCTGGGTCGCGCGCAAGAAGAACCTCGTCACGGTGATCGGGAAGTTCCTCGACCCGCTCGCCGACAAGCTCATCGTGATGGCGGCGCTCGTGATGCTCGTCCACCTCGGGCGCGTCTCCGCCTGGGTGGTGATCGTCGTCATGGCCCGCGAGTTCATCGTGACGGGCCTGCGCACGATCGCGATGAGCGAGGGGATCGTCATCGCGGCGGGGCAGGAGGGGAAGCACAAGACGGCCTTCCAGGTCGCCTCCATCACCTTCCTGCTGTTGCACTACACGTACCCGATCGACGCGATCTTCTTCTCGTTCGACCTCGACGCGAACCGCGTCGGGACGTGGCTGCTCTACATCTCGCTCTTCTTCTCGGTCTGGTCGGCGCTGAAGTACTTCACCAGCTTCATCGAGGCGGTCTACCGCACCCCGGCGCGCTCCGACGGACGCGACCGCGCGGCCGGCTACCCGCGCGAGGCGGAGAGCAGCCGGTCACAGGCGGCGAGCACCGCGTCCGTCTCGGATTCGGCGCGCACCTCCGCGGCGGCGAAGCCCGGCACGCGGTGACCCCAGCGCGCGGAGTCGCCGCGGAAGAAGACGCCCACTGTGGGCGTCCGCACGGCGACGCCGAGGTGCATCGGGCCCGAGTTGTTCGACACCACGAGCCGCGCACGGCGCATCAGCCCGGCGAGGAGCGCGAGATCGGTGGGCGGTGCGAGGGTCGCGCCCGAGCCCTCCGCGATGGCGCGCGCGAGCGGCTCCTCGCCCGGACCCCACACGACGAGCACCGCGAGCCCGCGCGCCGCGAGGCCGCGCGCGACCGCTGCGTACGCCTCCGGCGGCCAGCGCCGGTCGGCGAGCCGCGCGCCGGGGTTGAGGAGCGCGAACGGCCGGCCGGCGAGCCCCGCGCCCGCGAGCAGCGCGTCGGCCGGGCCGAGATCCTCGCCGAGCGAGGTGTCGAGCTCGAGGCCGCTCGGCGGGAGCCCGAGCGGGCGGAGGAGCTCGAGCTTGGCGGGCACCTCGACGGCGTTCGCCGCATCGTGGGCGACGGGGTGGGAGAGGAAGCGGGCAGAGTCGCCGCGGTCGTGGCCCACGATGAAGCCTGCGCGTCCGCCGACGATGCGCGCGAGGAGCGCGGCGGTGAGCGAGAAGGCCGACCAGTGGCCCGCCTCGACCACGAGGTCGTAGCGCTCGCGTCGCAGCGCGCGCACGAGGCCGAGGAACCGCCCGGGCGCGCGGAAGGCGTCCCGCTTCTGCCAGAGGATCGCCCGGTCCACGTGCGGCGAGCCGACGAGGTGGCCCTGCCGCGGCGCGAGGAGGTGGAGCTCGGCGCGAGGCAGCCCGAGCTTCAGGGCGCGGAGGAGCGGGGTGGTGAGGAGCTGGTTCCCGACGCGCTCGTCCACTCGGATGACGAGGATCTTGCGGATGGAGGCGAGCGGCGGCTGCGCCGCGCGGGGACGCGGCCAGACGAGGTTCGCGAGGCCGAGCACGAGGGCGCGGCCGAGGGCCCGGAGCGCGTTCCCCGCGGCGCCGCGGCTCTTCCCGCCGCCCACGCGCGCGCGGAGCCGCTTGTCCTCGGCGCTCTTGCGGGAGGCCTCGCGGAGCTGCGCGAGGGCGGAGGAGGGCGGGTCCTTGGGTGCGTTCCGGGTCGTCACGAGGGCCGCGGATGTTAGCACCGGCGGGCTCCGGCGCTCCCCGCCGCACCCGAGAGATGGACGCTTGACACCATCCCGGAGCGCCTCTATAACCGGCGTCCTTCGCACGGATTCTGCGGGAATAGCTCAGTGGTAGAGCATCGCCTTGCCAAGGCGAGGGTCGAGGGTTCAAATCCCTTTTCCCGCTCCAGTTAAAGGCCCCGGTTCGCCGGGGCCTTTTTCTTTCAGCCCTTCAGCGCCTCCAACCCGCCTCCACGCGCGCGACCGCGGAAAGGCATACTGCTGGGGCGAGAGCCGAGCGGGGGCAGGTCGGCGATGCGTCCAGCATCGACGGGCGGGCGCCCTCGGCGGTTGCGGGCGATCTCTCGTTCGAGGCCTTGGATGCGGGCTTCCGCCACACCTGTGCCCGTGCCACCACGGGATCCGTCTCGTACTGGGGCTCCAGCGGGGCCGGCCAGCTTGGCACGAGCTCGACCAGCTCACGACATGTGCCGACGACGGTGTCGGGGCGGCCGTGAGAAGGACCTCCGGTCGACGACGCGCCTTCGTGATCGTCGCGCGCTCCTGGGCGCGCTGCTCGCCGCCGCGTGCTCGGCCGCGCTCGCCGACGAGCCGAGGAACCGCGGGGACGAAACGGAGCCGCGTCGGTTCCTCTCCGCTGGCGTGGATCTCGGTACCTCCCAGCACGTCGCCCTTGCCGCGGGGTACGGGAAGCCCGACGCGCGCTGGGGCGGCCTCATCGCCCACGGCTACCTCACGCTCAACTCCGCCGCGGCGCGCGTAGGCGCCAAGGTCGACCTCGAGGCCCTCGCGCTCGAAGGAGGCGTTCGGTGGGTCCGTACGTTCGAGCACCTGCCTCTCCCGGTCCAGCGCCGGCACACCCGTATCCCCGGCGGCGATGGATTCGAGTCGCGGGTCCTCGACCTCTCCGCGAAGGGAGGCCTTCCGCTTGGCCCCGGCTTCGCGATCTACGAGGTGGCCGGCGTACGGCAGCTCTCGTCACACGGGGACGTCCACCTGTACGACGAGCTGTACAGGATCGTTTACCGTCCGGACTGGCTCGGCACGGTGAGCGCCGGCTGGCTCGCGTCGCTCCGCGGCGGGACGGCGCTCCTGGGCGGGCGCGCGCTGTGGGCCTTCGAGTCCGGTCGTGGCGGAGATCCACTGGTGATGATCGGGCCCGTGACCTACTGGCGACTGTGGCCGCACATCGCGCTCGCGGGGGAGCTGCTCTACCCGGTATCGAACCCGGACAGCCTCGGGTTCATGGACTCGATCGCTGCGTTCGCGGTGCTCTCGTTCCGGGCGGCGACCGGGGACCCGCCGCCGCGGTTCCCCTGACGAGGGCACCCGCGACGTCGCGCCGGGCCACTCGAGCGCGAACGCCCCGCGTCACCACGCCGCGGCCGCAGGAGGGAACCGCGAACGACGAACGCGAGTGGTAAGTTCTCCCTCTTTGCGCGCAGGATCCAGAGCCATGCCGGTGGCGCCCACCACCCCATCGCGGACCCTCACCGACCTGCTGTTCGAGAAGGAAGAGGTCGGCCTCTGCCTCGTCGCACCCGACGGGACGGTGCTGCGCGCGAACGCCAAGTGGCTGCGCTCGACGGGGTTCACCGAGGAGCAGGTCGTCGGGCAGAGCATGGTCGAGCTCTTCCCCGATACGCGCGAGACGGTGCTGGAGATGCATGCCCGTGCACGCGCGGGGCTCCGCGTCGACGTCCCCCGGCACGTGCAGGTCGTGAACGGGCGCGAGACGAGGTGGGAAGGCACCCTCGATCCCGTTGCGATGGAGGGGGGGACGGGGCTGCTGATCACGACGCGCGACGTGACGCACGACGTACGCCGCGACCGCGTGGGCACCGAGCCGGACGCGCCGGCCCTCGATGACCTTTACACGGCGTTGTTCGAGCACAGCCCGGAGTGCGTCATCATCACCAGGACCGACGGGACGGTGGTGCGGGCGAACCCGGCGGCGTGTCGCGTGTACGGCGCGCCCGAGTCTGAGGTCTGCGGGCGAGGTCGGGCGGCTTACGTCGTCCGCGACGCAGCGCTGGAGGCATTCCTCTCCGAGCGCGAGCGAACGGGAGCAGCGCACGGGCGCATCACCGCGCGGCGCAACGACGGAACGGTGTTCCCGGTCGAGGCGTCGTCGTCGCTCATCATGGTGGAGGGGAGCGAGCAGTACGCCTGCGTCATCTTCCACGACGTCACCGACGAGCAGCGGAAGCAGGACGCGCTCCGGCACGCGTCCGAGCTGCTGGACCTGGGGGACGCGTTCTGCGAGCTGGATTCGGAGTACCGGCTGGTCCGCGTCAACGCGCGCCAGGAGCAGCTCACGAAGACGCCTCGCGAGCAGTCCGTCGGGAGGACGCACTGGGAGCTCTGGCCGGAGTCGGCGCGCCCGGATTCGCCGTGGTGGCGCGAGTACCACCGCTGCATGGAGGAACGCGTCCCCGTCGCGTTCGAGAACTACTACGCGCCGCTCGACCTCTGGAGCAGCGTGACCGCGTACCCGACGAGCAGCGGCGGGATCGCGATCTTCTTCCGCGACGTCCGGAAGCGGAAGCAAGCCGAGGAGGAGCTGCGGCGGTCCGAGGCCGCCCTCGACGCGTTCTTCGCGAACTCCCCCGGGCTCCTCGTCCTCGCGGACGAGGAGTTCCGGTACGTGAAGACCGACGCGACGACGCCCACGTACTTCGGGCTCACGCGCGAGAGCATCGTCGGAAAGCGGGTCGCGGAGCTCGCGCCGGCGTTGATCGAAGAGCTCGGTCCCGTGCTGAGGCGGGTCATCGACAGGGGAGAGCCGGCGCTGAACCAGGAGGCGCAGATCGCGTGGCGGGGCCGGGCAGCCGAGCTCGCGTACTGGCGCTCGTCGTGCTTCCCGGTGCAGCTTCCGGGCGGCAAGCGCGGCGTCGGCCTGACGGGCGTCGAGATCACCGACCTCAAGAACGCCGAGCGGGCGCTGCGCGAGAGCGAGGACCTGTACCGCTCGCTGTTCACGCTCGCGCCGAGCGGCGTCGTCCTTAACGACGCGGAGGGGCGGATCCTCGCGTTCAACGACCAGACGCACGAGCAGCTCGGCTACACGCGCGAGGAGTTCGCGCGACTGCACCTCGCCGACGTGGACGCCGAGGAGCAGCCGGTCGACGTCCGCAACCACATCACGGAGATCACCGCTCGAGGGGGCGCCGAGTACGAGGTGAGGCACCGGACGAAGTCCGGCGAGATCCGCAACGTGCTCGTCCGCACGCGCCCGGTCCGGATTGGCGGCGAGCTGCGCTTCGTGAACGTGTGGCAAGACATCACCGACCGCAAGCGGGCCGAGTCCGCGTTGCGCGACTCCGACCAGCGCAAGAGCGAGTTCCTGGGCGTGCTCTCGCACGAGCTGCGCAACCCGCTCGCGCCGATCCGGAACAGCATCTACCTGCTCGATCGTGCGCCTGCGGGCAGCGAGCAGGCGCGCCGCGCCCGGGAGGTCATCGCGCGCCAGACCGAGCACCTCACGCGGCTCATCGACGACCTGCTCGACGTGACCCGGATCTCGCGCGGCAAGATCGTGCTCCACGAGGCGCGCCTCGACCTGCGCGACCTCGCCCGGAAGACCGCGAGCGATTTCCACTCGCTGTTCGTGCAGGCCAAGGTCGAGCTCGCGGTGGAGGACGGGCACACCCCGATCTGGATCGAGGCGGATCCGGTGCGCGTCGCGCAGGTCATCGGCAACGTGCTGCAGAACGCGGTCAAGTTCACGCCATCGGGCGGTTCCGTGAAGCTGGCGCTGACGGCGCGGGACGGGAGCGCCTGGCTGACGGTGCGCGACGACGGGATCGGGATCGAGCCGGCGATGCTCGCGCGCGTCTTCGAGCCGTTCGCGCAGGCCGAGCAGTCGCTGGCGAGGACGAAGGGCGGGCTCGGCCTCGGGCTCGCGCTGGTGAAGGGCTTGATCGAGCTGCATGGCGGGAGTGTCGAGGCCCGGAGCAACGGGGTGGGGCACGGGACCGAGATCGCGATCAGGCTTCCCCTCGCGGCGGCCGCCGCCGCGTCCGATGGCGAGGCGGGCGCGCGCGCGCCGAGCCGACGCCGGTCGGTCCTCGTCGTCGAGGACAACCTGGACGCCGCGCAGAGCCTCGCGGACATCCTGGAGCTGGGCGGTCACCGGGTCACGGTGGTGCGCGACGGGCGCTCCGGGATCGAGGCGGCGAGGAAGCTGCGCCCGGAGGTGATCCTCTGCGACATCGGGCTCCCGGACCTGGACGGTTACGAGGTGGCCCGCGCGCTCCGGCGCGACGAGGCGCTCCGCGGGACGCGGCTCGTCGCGGTCACCGGGTACGCGCAGCCGGAGGACCGGCAGCGCGCCCAGGACGCGGGCTTCGACGGCCATCTCGCCAAGCCACTGAACCCCGACGAGCTGGAGCGGGCGCTGGAGTAGCGCGAGCCCGACCGAGAGTATCCATCTAGCGAGCCCGACCGAGAGTATCCATCGACGGACAGGGCGCGAGAGGACGTTAGATGCCCAACTCGGGCGTGGAAGATTGGCAGTCCGGGCGACTCACGCCAAACGCGAGGGCATCTGACGCGCTTTGGGCGCGCGCGCACGCGAAGATCGTTGTCTGCGGGCACACCGCTGCCACGGTGAGTCGCGCGCGGCACCGACACGGCTGAGGGGGTGAGATCGAGCGGAAAGGTTCTACGCAGCGCCGGCGCACTGCACACCATGGAGGACGCGTAGGTGGTAGGTGCCGGCGGGGAAGACCACGTTCCGTGAGCCCGAGCACCATTCGACCAAGGCGTGCCGGTACTCGAGGACGAAGGACTTCAGGCGAAGGAGGCCCTCGATCCTTCTCCACTTGTCGCGCGCGGCAATCCGGGGCTTGAGCTCGAAGCGAGGCTCGCCGCCGGCAGGTGGTCGCGCAAACGGATTCTGCGCTAGGACCCGCCCGACGCCGAGGAACCGACGGCCGTTGGTCGCGCTCTCCTGGTGGTGCTTCTGCTCGAGTTCCTGGACGGCGGCCGAGAGCAGCGTGCGGAACTCGGCCGCGGAGGAAAAGCCCGACGGAGCCGTCAGCTCGAGCTCGACTGTTTCCGGGAGGTAGCCTTTGGGGTCGAAGAAGATCTTCGGTCTGCGGGCCATGAGCTTGGTGGTGCCGATCTGTTCGGGTGCAGTCCAGAGGCCCGGCCACTCCGCGCCGCGTCGGACGAGCCCGGCAGCGACGGGGTTCGCGAGGACGTAGGCCGCCTTCGCGAGGACGTCCTCGGCGCCGAGGGGCTCGACCGCGCTGTAGCTCCCGTCGGTGGCCCAGAAACCCTCGAAGCGCCCGAGCGAGGCGTTCACCGCGCGGCCGACGAGGGAGTCGAGGTACTGCATGAACGACGGAAGGCGTCCTTGGGGATCGGTGATGATGAGGTGCGCATGGTTCGAGAGGACGCAGAGGACGTGGACGAGAACGCCGTGTCGTTGCGCCGCGAGCGCTAGGACATAAAGGAAGATTTCGTTGACGATCTTGGACGGCCGAAGGAAGAAGCGGCGTTCCGAGCAACGACGCGTGATGAGGTAGACGGTCCCGGGCAGAACGCGGCGAGGCGCAGTCATGGGGATGGCGGCAAGGCAGGCAGCGTGCCGTCGCCGGGGCATGTCGTTGCGAACCGTTAACGAGACGAGGTCCGCAGGAGAGGGTCGCGCCTTGGGCGGTCGGTCCGCTGCGCGGTACTCTCGGTCAGGGCGCCGGGCGCCGAGGGACGCGTGGATGTCGCGCAGCGCGCGGCCGGCCGCCGAGAGGGGAGCAGCGGGTCAGCGATCGATCTCGGGAGCGATCACGTCCAGGCTGGCGATGAGCGCGACCAGGTCTGCGACCATGAGCCCGGGTGATACGGCTTCGATGATCCCCATCGCCGCGAAGCTCCCGGTGCGGATGCGTACGCGCCACGGGGTGTTCGAGCCGTCGGACACGACGTAGTACGCCATCTCCCCGCGCGCGGACTCGACCCGGGAGAAGGTCTCGCCTGCGTCTGGTCTGACGTTCCTCGGCACCCTGGCCCGGATCTCGCCCTCCGGAATGGTCTCGAGCGCCTGGCGTACGATCCTGGAGGACTCCGCCATCTCGAGGCAGCGAACGTAATAGCGGTCGAAAGAGTCGCCGACGGTGCCGCAGAACCCCTTGCCCACGGGCACCGAAAACTCGAAGTGCGAGTAGGCGCCATACGGCATGTCGCGGCGGAGGTCCCAGTCCACCCCCGAACCGCGCAGGTTCGGCCCGACGAGGCCGTAGTCGATCGCTGTCGGGCCCGGGATGACCGCCACGTTCGCGAGGCGCTTCACGAAGATCTGGTTGAACGAGATGAGCCGATCGAACTCGACGAGGAACTTGTCGAAGTGGTCGAGGAACCGGAGGGCCTTGTCCCTCCACCCCGTCGGCAGGTCGAACGCGACGCCGCCGATCCGGTGATAGTTGTACGTCAGGCGGGCGCCGCAGAGCTCTTCCATGAGATCGTTGATGGCCTCGCGCTCGCGCACCCCGTGCAGGAAGCCCGTGAAGGTGCCGACGTCCATTGCCATCGTGCCTGCGGCCACGAGGTGACTCGCGATCCGATTCAGCTCACAGGAGATGACACGCAGCCACTGCGCGCGAGACGGTACTTCCACGCCGAGGAGCTTCTCCAGCGCGATCGCGTAGCCCTCGTTGGCGAACATCGCCGCCAGGTAGTCCACCCGGTCGGTGAAGGGAACGAAGGCGGCGTATCCGATTCGCTCGGCAGACTTCTCGATCGAGCGGTGTAGATACCCGACCTCCGGGGTCGCCCGCTTCAGCACCTCGCCATCCGTCTCGACGAGGAAGTTGATGACGCCGTGCGTGGCCGGGTGCTGCGGGCCGAAGTTGACCAGCATGGTGGACTCGGTACGGTCCGCTCGCTCGTCCATGTCGATGTCCTCTCGGTTCCTAGCGCGACGCAGCTGCTGGGCGGCGCCGCGTGGCCCAGCGCTCGCCGCGGATGATCTCTTGCAGCCGAAGGAGGCCCTCGATGACGGCCTCGGGCCGGGGCGGGCATCCCGGCACGTAGACGTCGACCGGGATCACCTTGTCGACACCCTTGCAGACGGAATAGGCGTTCTGGAACAGCCCGCCGCAGTTCGAGCAGGAGCCCATCGAGATGACGTATTTCGGCTCCGGCATCTGCTCGTACAGGAGCTTCACCCGCGCGGCCATCTTGTACGTGAGGGTGCCGGCGATGATGATGAGGTCGGCCTGGCGTGGCGACGCTCGCGGGATCGCTCCGAAGCGCATCACGTCCGCCCGCGGACCGCCGAGCTGCATGATCTCGATGCCGCAGCACGCGAGACCGAAGAGCAGGAAATAGAGCGAGCTCTCGCGGGCCAGGTTGATGAGGTCGTCGAGCCGGCTCGTGTGGGAAAGCGCGACGTCACCTCCGAGCCCGCGAGCCATCCGCTGAGCGGCCATTCTCGATCCCTCCCGACGCCCGGCGCGCCCTTGACCGGCGTTCGACGAGCATGTGAGCATGCTCAGAAATGAGCATGCTCAGTAACGCGAAGCGCGGCGCCGGTCAAGGTCTCGAGAGCCGTTGACGG
This sequence comes from Anaeromyxobacter sp. SG17, assembly GCF_022690695.1. Lineage (NCBI taxonomy): Bacteria > Pseudomonadati > Myxococcota > Myxococcia > Myxococcales > Anaeromyxobacteraceae > Anaeromyxobacter > Anaeromyxobacter sp. SG17. The sequence continues at coordinate 164,935 of NZ_JALCYX010000001.1, read as the reverse complement.
TGCGGGCGCCCGTCCGGGATAACTCGCTGTCGCCGAAGTGCGGCAGCGGAAGCGATGCGCTAGGCGTTCCGCACGGATCGAGGGTTCACATGAATCATCGTGGTCGGCCCGGTCGCCGCGTTCCCAGCGGCGGCGCCCGCTCGGGGCTTCGGGAGCGCAACAAGGAGCAGAAGCTCGAGCGGATCGTGCGCGCGGGACGGGCGCTCTTCGTCCAGAAGGGGTTCGACGAGACGACGACTCGGGCCATCGCGGCGAAGGCTGGGGTCGCCGCCGGCACCTTCTTCCTCTACTTCAAGGAGAAGCGCGAGCTCCTGTTTCACCTCTTCAAGGACGAGGTCTCCGCCGTCCAGGAGAAGGCTCTCGCGTCGGTGCCGGGCGACGCGCCGCTGGTGGAGCAGATCGGGCACGTCTTCGGCAGTTTCTACGCCTACTACGCCAGGGACCCTCGCCTCTCTCGAGTGTTCATGAAGGAGCTCCTCTTCCTCGAGGTGGGAGAGAGCGACGACGTGCTCGCATTGACGCGGGGCTTCGTCGCGCGCCTCGCGGAGCTCGTCGCCCGCGCGAAGGACCGCGGCGAGATCGAGCCGTCCGTGGATCCCATGCAAGCGGCTACTCATGCGTTCGCGCTGTACGTGTTCGGGGTGGTTGGCTACCTCAACGGCGCGTTCCCCACGCCCGACCTCGCTCGGACGCAGCTCGAGCACCAGCTGGAGCTGCTCATGCAGGGCCTCGCCCGAAGCCGCGGCGAGCGCCGAGCGCCGAGCTCGCGCCAGAAGGCGACGATTCGCTCGGAGTGAGCGATGCGATGGAACCCGCGCCGCGCTCCCGCCGCGCCGCGCGATGCGCAGGGCGCCGCGTGGACGCGGAGTGCGATACCGGCGCACCCCCACGCCACACGCACCGTGACGGCGCCTCCTTGACCCGTGCGATCCGCCGCGTAGCATGCTCGGCACGTTCGGTGAACGACGGAGTCTCCCGATCATGCCCACGCCACGTCTCGCGACCGCGATCCCGCTCGCCCTGACTCTCACCCTCGTCGCCGCGTGCAGCGGAGGAGGCGACGGCAGCGGAGGCGGCGGTCCCGTGTCGTGCCAGTCCGGCGCGTGCCCGGCGGGGCAGCTCTGCGACCCATCGCGGAACCAGTGCGTCCCGAGCGGCGGCGCGTGCTCGATGGAGCGACCCTGCCCGGCGGGTCAGGTCTGCGACCTGTCGAGCGGCGCGGGCGTGTGCAAGGCGTCCTCGACCGCGTGCTCGTCCTCGACGTGCACGGCGGGCGCGTGCTTCTTCGGGGCGTGCACCGTGTGCGACGTCAATGTCTCCTGCCCGGCGTCGGGCGCGACCTGCGACGCCGCCGCGTCCATCGACGCGCTCCTGCCCGGGCCGATCGCGCTGATGGGGGACTTCGGGGGAAAACCGTTCACGTCGGACGTGCTCGGGTCGGGCGCCGACGGATACCAGGCGGTGTTCGCGTTCGACCTCGCGGAGCCGCGGGTGCTCACGGGCGACGCCGACTTCCAGGACGGCCTCATCGGCAGCTCCCGGGTGTGGATCCTCCGCGCGGACTGCGCGACGAGCGTGGTCGAGGCGCTGTTCACGCCCTGGTCCGAGGCGAAGACGCTCGCCCCTCGCTACCTCCCAGCCGGCAAGTACTTCGTCGTGCTCTTCTCCGACGCCGCGACGGCGCGCTACGCCGTCCGCCTCCGCTTCGCCGCGCCCGACGGGGCCCCGGGGAACAGCTGCGAGGCGCCGCTCCCGCTCGTGCCCGACGCGAGCGGCGCGATCGACGTCTCGGGCGACCTCACCGGCCGCTACCAGTTCGTGCCGGACGAGCAGTGCACGGGCGAGGGGCGGGGCATCCCGGAGGTGGCATACCGGCTCGACCTTCCGGAGCGCTCGTACGTGCTCCTCTCGGTCGCGGGCGTGGCGGGCTCCGGCGACTACCCCACCGTCGAGCTGAAGACCGACTGCTCCGCGCCGACGAACGCGTTCTCCTGCAACCAGTTCCCGATCCGGTCGAGCCAGCTCGAGTTCGGTCGGTTCCAGGTCTCGCAGCCGCTCGAGGCGGGCACGTACGCCGTGGTGGTGCACGGCGATCTCGACGATCTGGACGGCCACCCGTACACGCTGAAGGGCCGCGTCGAGCCCTGGGCGACGAACGACACCTGCGGCGCGGCGACGCCGCTCGTCCTGGCCTCCGGCGCCGCCACCGCGCAGGGCGACGGGAGGTACGCGACCGGCAGCGGCTGCGGCTGCGGAGGGACCTCCTACTGGTGCGACGAGTTCTTCTCCTTCTCGACGGCAAGCTTGGGCGACCGCTCCGCCGTCATCCGCGCCACGGCCGCGACCGCCACGTCGCGCCCGCTGCTCACGCTGCTGAAGGCTTGCGGCACCGCCGCGGCGGACTCGCTCGCCTGCGACCAGAACCCGTACCCCGGCGGCGACTCCGTCTCCGAGCTGCGCTTCGACGCGCTCCCGCCCGGCGACTACTGGGTCGGGGTCGCGGTGTCGGACGCCTACGACGTGCAGGTCACGCTCGGCGAGCCGAGCTATCCGCCCGTCCCGAACGACACGTGCACGACCGCGACGACGCTCGACCTCGTCTCGAGCACGGTCGCGCGCGTCGTCGGCGACACGCGCGGGGCGGCGGACGACGTCGGCGGGAGCTGCGGCCCCGCGTCGGCGGGCTCCGGCGGCGACGCAGCGTTCCGGGCGGTGCTCCCCGGACGCGGCACGGTGAAGCTCGACGTGGCCGGGCAGGATACGTTCTCGACGACCTCGACCCTCCGCTCCGATCCCGTCATCCGCCTCGATCCCGCGTGCTCGGGCGCGCCCGAGCCGAGCTGCGTCGACGCGACCGGGATCGGCGGCCGCGAGGTGGCGGCGCTGAAGGTGGACGGGACCTCGACCGCGTTCTGGGTCGACTCCGGGCAGGCCGACGGTCCGTACACGGTGCGCGCCGACTTCGTCGCGCCGCCGGCGAACGACCTCTGCTCCGGCGCGGAGGCCATCGTCGTGGGCGAGAAGGACGACCTCTCGCTCGCGTTCGCGGATCCGCTCGCGGCGTGCGCCTCGACGGGTCCGGACGTCTACTACAAGTACACGTGGACCGGCACGAAGCCCGGCACCGTCACGGTCTCCGTGTCGCCGACCGGGTTCGATGCGGTGCTCCGCGCGTGGGGCCCGAGCGCCGACGGGTGCACTCCGGCGTCGTGCCCTCCCCTCGTGGACGCGGGCGGCGTGGGCGTGTCCGAATCGGCGTCCGTGGCGCTGCGCACCGGCGAGACCGCGTGGTTCCAGGTCGGCGCCAGGGACGCGGGCGGGCCGTACGGGATCGGCATCGGGACCTACTGAGCGCGATGCGCACGGCGAGGCCGGCGCTCGCCCCGAGCGCCGCCGGGCGACGGGGCGATCCCGCCGCCGCGCGGGTCACTCCTCGATGCCGCTGATGGGCGGCGCCTCGGCGCGGTCGCGCTCCCCCACGTCGGCGTGTCCGCTCTCGTCCGCTTCCCCGGGCGCGGCGCCGGGCCGGGGCACCGGGTGACGGTGCGGCTCCGCGGGATGCTGCTGCGCCTCCGGATGTCCCGCGCGCGCCGGCTTGCGCCCGACGGTGCTCTCCGTCCACCTGACCCCGGGTGGGAGGCTCGCGTCCGGCGGCTCCCGGGCGGCATACACTCCGTCAGACGCCATGACCGGGGAGCCTCCGCCAGCCCCGAGGTCGCCGGAGCCGTTCACCCTATCGGCCCTGCTCCAGGCGCTCGCGCGCGACACGGCTCCGAGCAGCCTCGCCCGCGTTCCGCCCGGCCCCGGCGAGAAGGTGGGCCGGTTCGAGGTCGTGCGCGAGCTCGGGCGCGGCGGGTTCGGCGTGGTGCTCGAGGCGAGGGACCCACTGCTCCACCGTCGCGTCGCGCTGAAGCTCGTCAGGCCCGGCCGGCGCGTCGATGCGGGCGGCCCCGAGCTGGCGGAAGCCGCGGCCGTCGCGCAGCTCGCACACCCCAACATCGTGGACCTGCACGATGCCGGGGTGAGCGACGCAGGACCCTTCCTCGTCTTCGAGAAGCTCGAGGGAGAGCCGCTCTCGAGCCGGCTCGAGCGCGGTCCGATGCCGGTGGCCGAGGCGGCGCGGATGGTCCTCGAGGTGGCGAAGGGCCTCGCGCACGCCCACCGGAATGCGGTCGTCCATCGCGACCTCAAGCCCTCGAACGTGTTCCTCTGCGCGGACGGTCGGGTGAAGGTGCTCGACTTTGGCCTCGCCCGCATCTTCGGAAGGCGCCGGACGATCGAGGGCGGGACGCCGGGGTGGATGGCACCCGAGCAGCGACGCGGGGCCCCGGAGGACGAGCGCACGGACGTCTGGGCGCTCGGAGCCATCCTCTTTCGCGCCCTGGCGGGCAGAGACCCCGCGGAACACCGGCTCACCATCGAGGAAGAACCGCAGCTGATGGCGCTCCTCGAGCGGATGCTCGAGCACGACCCGGTGAAGCGGCCGCGGGACGCGACGGAGGTCGTGCAGGCCCTCGAGCCGATCGTGCGCACGATCGAGGCGCGGCAGGGGCGGGCGACGATTCGCGTCCGCCGCAGGGTGCCTCGCACCGTCCGGCGAGCTGCGGCCGCGCTGTCGATCCTGGCCGCGGCTGCGGTGTTCGCCTGGCGGTTCGTTCCGGGGCCACGGTCGCTTGCTCCCGCACGGCCGCCGCTCGTCGCCGTCGCCGATTTCACGAACGAGACGGGGGACCCCGATCTCGACGGCCTGGGGGGCCTCGTCGGAACCGCGCTCCAGGAGTCGCCGGGACTGCGCGTGCTCACCCGCAGCCGCATGCGCGACCTCCAGCGCACGATCGGAGACGAGGGTGGGGACCGCATCGACGAGTCGACGGGGCGCGAGATCGCGAAGCGCGCGGGGGTCGGGGGACTGCTCGTGGGCTCCGTCAGCCGCATGGGCGAGCTGGTCCTCGTGGAGCTGCGAGCGATCGATCCGCAGCGCGACGAGTACCTCTTCACGCACCGCGAACAGGCGCGGGGCAAGTCCGAGGTGCTGGCGCTCGTCGATCGACTCGCGGTCCGGGCGAGGCAGCAGTTCCTCGGGGATCGCGGTCCTTCGACCTACTCGGCACCCATCGCACGGCTCGTCACGCCGAACCTCGAGGCGTATCGGCACTACGCGACGGGAAGGTCGCTCGAGGAGCGGAACCTCCCCGGCGCACAGGACGCTTACCGCGAGGCGATCGAGCTCGACCCCGAGTTCGCGCTCGCCCACTTCGCGCTCGTCACCGCGGCGTCTCGGGAGAAGGCCCCCATCGGCGAGCTCGGGGCGATCGCCACCGCGGCGATCCAGGTGGCCGACCGCGCCCCCTGGCGCGAGGCACGGCTGATCCGCGCCTGGAACGCGATCGTGGAGCGGCGCGTGGCCGATGCTCGAGCGCTCTTCAAGGAGGTCCTGGAGCGTCATCCCGACGACAAGGAGGCCCTCGCGCTGTACGCGTCGGTGGCGGCTTCGCCCGAGGAGGCGCTCGCGTACCTCGAACGGGCTCTCCTGGCCGATCCCATGTACGTCCCGGCACAGGAGCAGATGGTCGGTGCCCTGCGTGACCTCGGTCGCGAGGCGGAGCTGCTCCCGCTCGCGCGTACGTGGCTCGCGCAGCCGCCGGCACCTCGTCGCCTGGGGGCGGCGGCGCTGGCCCTCGCGGCCGCCGGTGATCTCGACGGTGCGCTCGAGGCTGCGAAGCGCGAGGACCTCCTGTCCCCGGGTCGATCGACGCTCGAGGCGATTCACCTGGCCCGGGGCGAGTACGTCGAGGCCGAGCGGGTGGCACGCGAGCGTATCGAGCGATCCGGGAAGGGAATCGGCTGGCTCGCGGTGTCGCTCACGTACCAGGGGCGCAGGAGAGAGGCGCTCGCGGTCCTGGAAGAGGCCTCGCGCGGCGGCTCGCTGGCAGCCTACGCCGCCCTCGGGATCGCCGCCGCCGATGGACCGACCGAGCGACTCCGCGCGCGCGCCCGGGCGCTGGTCGCCGCCCAGCCGTCACTCGATTGGCTCGCCGCGCTCGCGCTCGCGCTCGCGGGCGACGTGCCGGAGGCCGAGCGCTACGCGGGGGCGTTGTCGCGCGACCAAGCGGATCCGGGCAGCACCGTCTTCCCGGACGAGGTCCTTTCCGTCGCGACCTTCGTCCGAGCAGTCGCCGCGCGTGCGCGCGGCGATCCAGCGACGGGCCGCGCCATGCTCCGCGACCTCGTGGCATCACGGCGCTTCAAGGCGCGACTCGTCTGCGCGTTCGCCCTCGGACAGGCGTGCGCCGAGGACGGCGATCTCGGATGCGCCGTCGCTGCGCTGCGGCAGTACAGGACGGACCATTCGCCGGTCGTCCTGTTCCAGAACTGGATGTTCCCCCGCTCGGCGCTGCTCCTCGCTGAGGTTTTGGAGCGGCAGGGCCAGGTGGACGAGGCGCGCGGCCTCGTGCAGAGATTCCTTTCGGACTGGCGCAACGCCGACCGCGACCTGCCGGAGCTCGCCCGGGCGCGTGCGCTGTGCACGCGCGTCCGGTGTCACCCGGCGCCGCCCGCCCGCGACTCCCTGCGACAGGGCAGGGATCCGGCGGGACTTGGCCGCGAGAACTGAATGAGCGTCAAGGCGATCGTCGTTCGCGCTTCACAGGTCGAGCACCACATCGCCCTCCGGTCGCGAGCAGCAGATGAGCGCGGCGCCAGGGCCCGGCGGCTCGACGGGTTCGGGCTCGTAGCGGACGCTGCCGGAGACGAGGAAGCTCTCGCAGTTGTGGCAGACGCCCGTCCGGCAGGACCAGCGCACGGGCACGTCGCACGCCTCCGCGAGCTCCAGCAGGCTCTGGAACCGCGAACACCAGCGCGTCTCGAGCCCGCTCCGGGCAAAGGACACGATCGGCCCTTCACCGGGGCGGCCCTCGGGCTGATGCGGACGAACGCGGGCCCCAGGAGCGATCCCAGGCGTCAAGGACGGTCCGGCACCGAAGACCTCGGTGTGGATCCTGCCGGGCGCGACGACCTGGCCCGCGAAGCCAGCCCGCAGGTCGGCGAGGAACGCCGGGGGCCCGCACAGGTAGAAGTCGGCGTCGTGGGGTACCCCGAGCTCCTCGAACGCCGAGACGGTCAGGTGCCCGGGCGCGTCGAAATCGACGCCCAGGCGGTCGGTCGGGGCGGGCCGGCTGTAGCGCACGTGCGCGTGGGCGTTCGGGAGCGCTCGGAGGAGCGCCCGCGACTCCGCGGCGAAGGCATGGCTCGCGCGATCGCGGGCACCGAACAGCCACCAGACGTGGCGTGGCGTGCGCGCGGCCGCGAGCGCGTGCAGCATCGCGAGCACCGGCGTGGCGCCGACCCCCGCGCTGGCGAGCACCACTGCGTTCCATCCAGGACGGAGCGTGAAGCTCCCGCGAGGCGCGCTCACGTCGAGCGTGTCGCCGGCGTGGACGTGGTCGAAGATGTAGCCGCTCGCCACACCGTTCACCTCGCGCTTCACGCTCACGCGGTAGCGCTCCGCGCTGGGGACGTCGGAGAGCGAATAGCTGCGCACGACCGGCGGTGCGGAAGGATCCGGGCGGACGCGCAAGACCACGAACTGCCCGGGGAGCGGCACGGCCAGCGGTGATCCGTCCACGGCCTCCAGGGTGACCGAGAGGATGCTCGCGCTCTCCTGCGCCAGCCGGGCGACGCGCATCGGTCGGAAGCCCTCCCACGCGGGCGCCGGCGCGACGTCGGGTGCGAGCCCGGAATTGCCGGCCGGCGGCCCGCCCGCTCGTTCCTGCGCGAGGAGCGCGCGAAAGGACCCCTGCCATCCGGCGCTCAGCGCCGGGATGCGCAACGCCCGCTCCAGCCGATCGGGTGGGTGCCCGGGCAGGTAGAGGAGCGCGTCGATCTCGGCGACGGTCATCTCCTCAGGGCCCCGAGCGACGCGGATGATGTCGTCGCCCGCTCCGACCTCGCCCTCCTGGATCACGCGGAAGTAGAAGCCGGGCCGGTGGTGGGCCACGAGCAGGGCCGCCATGCGCGGCTCCCCCATGCGCATCCCGACGCGGAAGCAGGTCACGCGGGGCTGCGTCACCTCGAAGACCGCACCTCCGATCCGGTAGCGATCGCCGATGCACACCTCGTCGTCGGCGAGCCCTTCGACCGTGAAGTTCTCTCCGAACTGTCCAGGGTCCAACGGACCGCGCCCCAGCGCTCGTTCCCAGTACCGATACGACGCGATCTGGTAGACGAGCACGGCCCGGTGCTCGCCGCCGTGGCCCATGAGGTCTCCCTGGGCGTCCCCGTCCACGTCGAGGCGCCGCACCATGCGGCGGCCGGTGACGGGAGCCTTCCAGACGGAGGTATGGACCATGCGCCCGTACCAGGCGACATCGCGCGGCAGACCGACGTTCACCGAGAGCAATCGAGGCACCGGAGCTCCTCCCTGCGATCTCCTCGCGACCACGCCCGACACGCAACGGACGGCCGGGCGTACTCGCGGCGCCTCCTCTGCGTAGCGGTTGGCTCGACCGGTAGGTAAGTGGGATGAGCGACTCGCGCTGCCCGATGCTCGATTCGCCGGCGCGCAGCCAGGCGCTCCTCTGCGGTGGCCGCACCCACCCGAGCCGCTCGGAAAGCGCCCGGTAGAAGGGACGCAGCGCCGTGAGAAGCAGAGGGGGAGGGGCCGCGCTGGCGCCCTCCCCCTCGTTCACCATCCGCGAAGACCTGCTACGGCACGACCTTGCTCGTCGCCGTCGCGACGTCGGCGTCGGGATCCGGGTCGACCACCGTCGCGGTCCAGGTGACGACTCCTGGCCCCGCGGGCGCGTAGGTGGGGAAGGACACCTTCGCGGTGGCGGCGGGCGCGAGCGTCACGTCCTGGCTGGCCGAGTACACGATCTCCGTCACACCCTGGGCGTCGGTGACGGAGCCCTCCACGTGGACCGCCACGGTCCCGGCGACCGTCCCGGCGTTCACGACCGACACCTTCGGCGCGGCCGTGCCGCCGCGCGAGAGGTCGAGCCGCTTCGGCACCGAGAACCGGGTGACGTCCACGTCCACCACCGCGCTCGGCTGGCTCTGGCCCGTGCCGCTGACGGTGAGCTGGACCGTCCCGGTCGCGGCGTCGTCGTTCGCGATCTGGAAGCACCCGCTGTCCGCCGACGCGTCGGTCGGCGCGTACTTCACGGTGAGCGTCTGGGAGCCGCCGGGCGCGACCGTGAACGAGGCCGAGGGCGACGCGCTGAACTCGGCGGACGTGCCGGTGCAGCTCGACACCGAGGTCACCGTGAGATCCACGCTCCCCGTGTTCGACACGGTCGCGGTCTGCGTGGCGGAGCTGCCGACCGCCACGGTGCCGAACGCGATGGAGGTCGGCGCCACCGCGATCTTCGGCGCGGGCGCGACCGGGAAGCTCGTCGCGTCTCCCGGCAGCGTGCGCGCGGTGATCTCGTCGACGTTCGTGACCTTGTCGCCGTCGGAGTCCTTGGGCTCGGCGGCCGTGAGCGCTGACGTGATGCCGGAGGCGATCCCGGCGCGCACGTCGGTGCCATACGGGTTGAACGTGCTCGTTCCGCCGCTGCCGTGGCAGGTCGTGCAGCTGTCGAGGGCCGTGCCGGAGGTCCCGTACTTGGAGTTGAACGTCGAGAGGTACGTGGAGAGCGCGCTCGCGGAGAGCGGCGCGGCAACAACCCCGGCGAGTACGGCGACGACGGCGAGGTGCTTGATCCGGTGCATCGTGTTCCCTTCTCCGGGCGACTCGCCCGGCGATGAGGGGGCTCGGAGACCGCCCCTGCTGCGGGTTCATCCCGCGTGCAGCGGGTGCCCCCTGCTGCACGCAGGACGCCGCCATGCCGCGTGGCGGAGCACGAATGCCGACCGAGAAGCACCATGATCGTGTGACGTCAAAATAACCCGGGGTTTACGCGGACCCGGTATCCGCCGCGCGCGGAGGGTCGAGTGCGCGGCGTTCCGCGGATGTGCTCCGCCCGCCCTCAGCTCGCCACCTCGGATTTCCGAGCGCCATCATCGAATTACGGCGTGCCGCGATCCCCGGTGGGTGCGCGCGGCGCGCGCGCCGCTCGGCGTGAAGTCCCGGCGCGCGGACGGCCGTGGCCGCTCATCTGGGGACCCGCCGCGCGCCTGCGCCAGCGCCGGGCTCCGGTTATGCGCGAGGCGCAACTGGGGGGATTCCATGAGACCGCTCGAGGGAAAGATCGCCGTCGTCGCGGGCGCCACGCGCGGGGCCGGGAGGGGCATCGCGACGGCGCTCGGCGAGGCGGGCGCCACCGTCTACTGCACCGGGCGCAGCGTCCCCGGGAGCCCCGGGATGAAGGGGCGGCCGGAGACCATCGACGAGACCGCCGCCCTCGTCACCGCGCGCGGCGGCCGGGGCATCGCCGTCCGGGTCGATCACACGGTGCCGGACGAGGTGGCGCGGCTGTTCGAGCGCGTGGGCGAGCTCGACATCCTGGTGAACGACATCTGGGGCGGCGACGACCTCGTCGCGTGGGGCAAGCGGCTCTGGGAGACGAAGCTCGAGGACGGCCTCACCCTCATCGACCGGGCGATCAAGACGCACGTCATCACGAGCTACCACGGCCTCCCGCGCATCCGTCGGGGAGGGCTCGTGGTGGAGATCACCGACGGCGACGGCTACTTCTACCGCGGCCACTTCTTCTACGACCTCGTGAAGACGACCGTGATCCGGATGGCGTTCGCGCTCTCGCAGGAGCTGAGCGGCCGCGGCGTCACGGCGCTCGCGGTGACGCCGGGGTTCCTCCGCTCGGAGTGGATGCTCGATCACTTCGGGGTGACGGAGGCGAACTGGCGCGACGCGGCGAAGAAGGTGAAGCCGTTCATCGCGTCGGAGACGCCGCTCTTCGTCGGCCGAGGGATCGCCGCGCTCGCCGCCGACCCGAACGTCGCCGCGAAGAGCGGGCGGGTCTTCGCGTCCTGGGATCTCGGCGAGGAGTACGGCGTCACCGACGCGGACGGGACGCGTCCGCACTTTCTGCGGTGGACTCGGGAGCACCAGCCCGAGGTCGCGGCGGCCTGGCGGAAGCTCGACGACGCGTTCTACGCGTACTGGACCGCGATGCCCTACGACATGCCGGGGTGACGCGCGGTCGTCACCGGCGGCGCGGACGGCCCTGCCGACGGGCGGCCCTGCCTGGGCATCGCCCTCACCCTCGAGACCAATAGAGACAGAGGGCGGCCTCGAACTCGCGTGAAGCGGGATCGCGGAGCCCGAGCGGGAGAGCGACCCGCAGTGGTCGTCGGCGGCGGCGCCGCGGCCCGTCCGGTGAACGACCTCTCGTGGGCGCGCGCAGGAGGTACCCCATGCAGCGGCTCCTCGGACCTTGGATGCTCGCATGCATGCTGAGCCTCGCCTCGTGTGGTGGTGGTGGTAAGGGCGAGCAAAGCGGTCCACAGACGCCGGTCGGCTCTGTCACGGTCACGCCGGGCGAGCTCACGTTGGTGGTCGGCGCATCGCAGCAATTGACGACGAGTGTCCGAGATGAGGCCGGTAATCCACTGACCGGACGGGCCATCACCTGGTCGAGCACCGAGCCAGCGGTCGCCACCGTCTCCGACGCGGGCAACGTGACGGCCGTCGGTGCAGGGTCGGCGACGATCACCGCCAGCTCGGAGGGAAAGAGCGGCAGCGCCACGGTCACGGTGTCGGTCGCTCTTCCGAGATCCGCGTCGCTTGCGACTGGCGGCGCTCACACCTGCGCCCTCACGACGGGGGGATCTGCGTTCTGCTGGGGTCGCGGTGAGAGCGGGCAGCTCGGGATACCGATTCCGACGACGACGTGCGAACTGCAGACGGGGACGTTTCCGTGCAGCCGTGTCCCGGTCGCGGTCGGGGGCGGGCTCGCGTTCGCGCAGCTGGCGGCGGGCGGCTCCCATACGTGCGGTCTAACGAACGAGGGGGTGGCGCATTGTTGGGGAAACAATGTGAGTGGCCAGCTCGGCGACAGCTCCAGCAACAATCGCGACACTCCGGTACCCGTCGCGACCGAGCTCAGGTTCGTCGCCATCGACGCGGGTGCCCAGCACACGTGTGGGCTGACCAGTGATGGCGCCGCGTATTGCTGGGGAGCCAATGACCGGGGGCAGCTGGGCACCGGGACGACGAGCTCCAGCTCCGTACCCGTGGCCGTGACTGGCGGCCACACCTTCCAGCAGATAGCGGCTGGCGGTTTCGAAGTCTCCGAACCGGGTTATCGGATCGGCCAGAGCTGTGCGCTCACCCTCACCGGCGCGGCGTACTGCTGGGGCGATAACGAATCGGGGCAGCTCGGGATCGGAGGGCGCGACCTCACTGCGCACCCAGTGCCCGCGCCCGTCTCCGGGGACATCAAGTTCGTGGCGCTGACCACCGGGCTTGCCAGTCACACCTGTGGTGTGACCGCCGCGGGTTCTGCCTATTGCTGGGGCCAGAACAGCTTCGGTGCGCTGGGTAATCCTTCGGTGGGCGACAGCTTCGTGCCAGTCCCTGTGTCCGGCGGGTTGGCCTTCGTCCAGTTGATAGCCGGTGGGTTCATCGGCCATACCTGTGGGCTGACGGCGAGCGGAAAGGCGTACTGCTGGGGCGAAAACGAGCTGGGGCAGGTCGGCGACGACTCCACGATCGATAGGTTCGCGCCCTCGGCGGTCGCAGGCGATCTCTCATTCAACGCCTTGGATGCCGGCTACCGCCACACCTGTGCCCGTGCGACCTCGGGGACCCTTTACTGCTGGGGCGCCAACGGCGCCGGCCAGCTGGGCGACGACTCGACCAGCCCACGAGACGTGCCGACGGAGGTCGTGGGACTGCCGTGAGACGGACCTCCGGTCGATGACGGTGCAGCGAGGTCTCGCCTCGACGTGGCCGCCACGCGGTGGGCGATGGGAGGCGCGTCCGCGTGCGCGTCGCTGCCGGTCACCCTAAGGACCGTCTCATGGAGGACTCGACCGGCGACCTCGCTCGCGGGCGCGAGCACTACCGGCTCAAGGCCTGGGGCGAGGCGTACACCTCGCTGACCCGCGCCGATGGGCGCTCCCCGCTCGGCGCCGAGGATCTCGAGCTCCTGGCGGTGTCGGCGTACCTCGTCGGCCGGGACGGCGAATACCTGGATGCCCTCGACCACGCCTACCGCGCCCACCTCGCCGCATCGAGGTCGGCTCGCGCCGCCCGGTGCGCGTTCTGGATCGGCCTGCGATTCCTGCTCCGGGGAGAGGCCGGACGGGCGACCGCATGGCACGCGCGCGCGGGACGGTTGCTCGAGCATGAGAGCAGCGAATGCGTGGAGCGCGGCTACATGCTCTTGCCGGTCGCGGAGCAGCGGCTCCGGTCGGGCGACACGCAGGGTGCGTTCTCCATCGCCGGCGCGGCCGCGAACACGGGCGAGCGTTCTGGCGAGGAGGACCTCGTGGCCATCGCCCGTCACCTGCAGGGACGGGCACGGCTGCACGAAGGGCGGGTGAAGGAAGGGCTGGCGCTCCTCGACGAGACCATGCTGGCGGTGACCTCCGGGGAGCTGTCGCCCATTCCTACCGGGCTTCTGTACTGCAGCATCGTCGAATGCTGCCGCAGCGTTCACGCGCTGGAGCGCGCCAGGGAATGGACGGCCGCGCTGGCACGCTGGTGTGACGGCCAGCCGGAGATGGTGTCGTTCACCGGAGCCTGCCGCGTCCACCGGGCAGAGGTGCTGCAGCTGGGCGGCGACTGGTCAGCGGCCATCGACGAGGCGCGGCGCGCCCGCGAGCGGGCCGCGACCGATCGGCCGTCGGCTGCTGAGGCAGCCTATCAGCTGGGCGAGATCAGCCGCTTGCGTGGCGAGCAGGCGGCTGCCGAGGCGTGGTTCCTCAGCGCGAACGAGGAGGGGCGAGAGCCTCAACCCGGGCTGGCCCTGCTGCGCCTGGCGCAGGGGCGCGTCGGCGCCGCAGTCGCCGCCCTCCGTCGAGTGGTGGGAGGGACGGCAGATCCCCTGGTCCGGACTCGCCTGCTCCCGGCCTACGTGGAGATCTTGCTCGCCGGCGGCAAGGTGGAGGAGGCCCGCGCCGCCAGCGACGAGCTGCAGGCCATCGCGCAGCGCTTCGAGACGGGCGTGCTGTGCGCGCTGGCGCTGCAGGCGCGCGGCACGGTCGAGCTTGCGGAGGGGAACGCGACGGCGGCGCTCGACCTGGTGCGCAGGGCCTGGAGCATCTGGGCCGAGATGGAGGCGCCCTATCAAGCTGCGCAGGCGCGCCTGGTGACCGGGCTGGCGTGCCGCGCGCTCGGCGACGACGAGGGGGGCCGGCTGGAGCTGGAGGCGGCGCGGCGGATGTTCGCGAAGCTCGGAGCCGCGCCCGACGCCGCCCACGTCGACTCGCTCGCGAGGCTCGACAGCTCCCGCCGCCCTCACGGCCTGACGCCACGGGAGCTCGAGGTCCTCCGCCTCGTCGCTGCGGGCAAGACCAACAAGGCCATCGCCGCCGCGCTCCGCCTGAGCGAGAAGACGGTGGACCGACACGTGAGCAGCATCCTGGGGAAGCTGCACGTCCCCTCGCGGGCGGCCGCGACCGCCTTCGCGTACGAGCACGAGCTCGTCTGATCCGCTCCGCCGGGAGTGCGGAGAACCACCCATCGCCCTGGCAGCGGTGGTGGGTGGTTCTCCCGATGCCGGCGGCGCGGCTCCTTCCTACGCATGGTCAGGTCGAAGAGCGCTTCGCCCTGTCGCATTGGGCTTCACCGGGAGGACGGAATGTACGATGCCATCGTCGTCGGCGCCCGCTGCGCCGGATCGCCCACCGCCATGCTGCTTGCACGGAAGGGCTACAGGGTGCTGCTGGTGGATCGGGCGAGGTTTCCCAGCGACACCATCTCCACGCACATTCTCTGGCCCCACGGTGCCGAGGCCCTGGCGCGGTGGGGTCTCCTCGACGCGCTCGCGGCCACGGGGCTTCCGCCGATCTGCCGGCGCATGTCCCTCGACGTCGGCCCCTTCGTGCTCCGGGGCACCATCCGCGGCGCCAATGGCGGCCGGGGGGGATTCTGTCCGAGGCGCACGATCCTCGACGGCCTCCTCGTGAACGCCGCGGCGCGGAGCGGCGCCGAGGTGCGCGAGTCCTTCACGGTCGACGACCTGCTCTTCGCAGACGGCGCGTTCGTCGGGCTCCGGGGGCGAGGCGCCGGGGGGAAGCAGGTCGAGGAGCGGGCCCGGATCGTCATCGGCGCTGACGGCGTTCACTCCTTCGTCGCCGCGGCCGTGCGGGCCCCCGAGTACGACACGCGCCCGATCGCCGTCTGCGCCTACTATTCCTACTTCAGCGGCGTTCGGCAGGAAGACCTCGAGCTGTATCTGCGCGAGCGCTGCGCGTTCGGCGGAGCCCCCACCCACGACGGGCTCCACCTCGTGATGGTGAACTGGCCCGCCCGGCGCTTCGCCGAGGTGCGGGCCGACGTCGAGGCCCACGTCGCGCAGGCGCTCGCGCTGGCGTCGGACTTCGGCGCCCGGGTATCGCAGGGAACGCGCGAGGAGCGCTGGTACGGTGTCGCCGGCGTGCCCGGCTACTTCCGGCGGCCGTACGGCGCCGGGTGGGCGCTCGTCGGCGACGCCGGCTACTGCAAGGACCCGATGACGGCGCAGGGCATCAGCGACTCCTTCATCGACGCCGAGCGGCTCGTCGAGGCGCTCGATGCAGGCCTGTCCGGCCGCGGCCCGCTCGAGGACCTCCTGGCCGCTCACGAGGCGGCCCGGAACGAGCGCGTTCGACCGATGTACGAGCTCACCAACGAGATCGCCACGCTCGAGCCGCCGCCGCCCCCGCTCCAGGCGCTCTTCGCCGCGCTGCAACACAACCAGCCCGCGACGGATGCCTACCTGTCGGCGATGACCGGTGCGACGCCCCTCCCCGAGTTCATGTCCGAGGAGAACGTCGCGCGGATCATCGACGCGGCGAGAGCTGGAACGAGCGAGCGGGACGGCAGCAGCTCGCGATACGTGGGATGACCGAGCCGCGCGACGGTCGGCGCCTCGCGGCCACCGCTTCCTAGGAGTGGGTTCTGTAACCTTCAGCCCCTGTCGTTCGTGGTCATGACCAAGCGCGAGCTGGCGTGGCGCCCGGCGCACCCGAGCTGGCGGCAGGGATTGGTTGCGGCATGACCGGCGGGACAGCGACGAAGGGAGCCGTCGGGTTACGCCGAGACCGGCATCTCGATGGTGAAGATGCAGCCCTTGCCGGGCAGGTTGCGGACGGTGATGTCTCCACCGAAGGCCTTCACCGCCTTGCGGCTGATGTTCAACCCGAGCCCCAGTCCCGTGCGGTCCTGGCCCCGTCGCTTGCCGAACGGCGTGAAGAACGCCTCGGAGTTCCCCTCGGGGAGCCCGCCGCACTCGTCTTCCACCTCGATGGAGACGAGGGCGTCCGCGCAGACGGTGCGCACCGTCACGTAGCCGTGGGGGACCGAGTACTTGAAGGCGTTCTGGATGAGGTTGAAGAGCGCCGACGAGAGGAGCTGCGGGTCGGCCTTGACCATCACGTCGTCCGGCACGTCGGCGAAGGTCACGTTCATCTCGCGCTGCGCCGCCTGCAACGACGCCGCGCCCTCCGCCTCGTGCAGGAACCGGGCGATGGACATCCGCTTCGGCTCCTGGCTCCCGGCGGCGAGTCGCACCTCGGAGATCGTCGTGTCGAGGAGGTCGCGCATCGCCGCGAGGCTGCGCTCGACGATGGACCCGGTGCTCCCGGCGACCGCCACCCGCCCGCTCTTCACCGCCGCGAACGAGAGCATCGCCGTCGACAGACGGTTGCGCAGCTCGTGCGTCAGGTAGCCGAGCCGCTCCGCCTCGCCTTCGCCGAGCGCCTCCTCTCGCTGGCGGCTGAACTCGGTCACCGCTCCGGCGATGGCGTCGTCGAGGCAGCCGTTCAGGGTCTGGAAGTCCTTCGCGCTGATCTCCACGTGCTTGACGACCGCCGTCTCCGTGATGGCCTGGCAGAGGTCCCCGTAGTCGTGAACGAGCTGAGCCACGCTGAAGTTCTTCGCCAGCGCCTCGCCGCCGTGCTTGCCTGCGCTGTTCCCGATGGCGGTGCTGGAGAACGGCTCGGAGCTCGACCGCAGCCGCAGCGTCTCCGAGAGCTGGGACAAGAAGAGCGGTAGCCCGTGCTCCAGCTCCAGGGCGGAGACGGTGGGCCACCTCCTCGCCATGATCTTCGCTCGGGCGAGAGAGAGGATGTCGTTCTTGTCGCTGGTGATGAAGTCGTAGAGGCTCACGACCTGCTCGTGCCCGGCAGGAACGCGCCGGTGCCAGGCATCTTGGCTGTAAATATTAGGCTTTCGCCGGGCAGTAACCAGTCCCCAGTCGCATGAAAGCCGGCGAGCTCGCAGCCGCCTGCGCCCTCATGGTGTACTACTCCGCCCACCCAGGATTGCTGGCTCGCGGAGCGGAGCATGACCTTGATCACACACGAGTTTCTGACGCGCGAACGCGACCGCATCATGGCGGAGTGGGAGCGCGCGATCCACGCGGAGCCGAGACCCATCCCGCTGGAGGACTCGGCCCTCCGGAACGATCTTCCGGAGTTCCTCGACGCGCTGGCCACCTGGATGAAGGCGCCGGATGCACCTGCCGGTGGCATGCTCCAGGGCCTTCCCATCACGCATGCGAAGCAGCGCCTGAAGCACGCGTACCAGCTCGCCCAGCTCATCACCGAGTTCCGCGTGCTGAGAGCGACGATCCTGCGGCTCTTGCTGCACGCCGAGGCCGAGGAACAGGCAGGCTCCGTCGATCTCATGGAAGGAATGGAGCGCCGCGTCGTCGAGCTCGCGCGGCTGAACGCGGGCCTCGATCAGGCGATCAGCGACTCCGTCGAATACTTCGTGGAGGAGCGGGAGCGAATCCGCGAGCGCTTCATCGGAGTGCTGGGCCACGATCTCCGCTCGCCCCTCAGCGCCATCCTGATGAGCGCAGACCACATGCTGCGGTCGGGCCGCCTCGCGCCGGGTCTCGACCGCGCCGCCGGGCGAATCGCCCGCAACGCGGAGCGCATGAGCAGGATGGTGCGCGACCTGCTGGACCTCTCCCGCGGGCGCCTCGGCGACGGCATCCCGGTCGACACGACGACGCACGTGGACCTGGGCGAGGTCTGCCACGCCGCCGTCGAGGACGCGATCCTCACGAATCCTGATCGAGAGATCATCCTGAACGCCAGCGGTGATCTCTGGGGTCACTGGGATCGCGACCGTGCGTTCCAGGCGGTCGGCAATCTCCTCGCGAACGCCCTCAATTACGGTGAGGGGCCGGTGGTCGTCACTGCGGCATGTGCAAGTGAAGGCGCGGTCGTGCAGGTCACGAATCACGGTGAGCCCATCACCGAGGATCGCCTGCTGAGGCTCTTCGATCCGTTCCAGCGCGGCGAAGCAGGTGCAGGCAACCGAGAGGGGCTCGGCCTCGGGCTCTACATCGTCAGCGAGATCATGCGCGCGCACGGCGGAACGGTCGCAGTGAGCTCATCCCGCGAGGCTGGCACGACGTTCACGCTCACGTGGCCTCGCTCCGACTGCACGCCCACCGCTTGATCACGCGACGAGGCGAGCGCCCCTCCGCTGCGATGGGAGCCGGGGACGGCGAGCCGCCGTCCCCGGCCGTCCTCAGCGCGCCGCCGCGGACAGCGGGCAGGTGCCGGCGGCGAACGTGGCCGTGACCGACCTGGCCACCGACATCGTGACGGTGCACTGGCTCGCGGTGCCGTAGCACGCGCCGCTCCACGAGGTGAACGTGGCGCAGGCGCCCGGCGTCGCCGTCAAGGTGACGGACGAGCCGGTGCTCTCGTCCGCCGCGCAGCCGTCGGCGCTGCCCGACGTGCACGCGATGCCAGGGCCCGTGACGGTGCCCGAGCCGGTCCCCGCCGGCGTGACGGTGAGGCGGAACGTGCTCGGCTGGAACGTGGCCGTCACCGTCTTCGCCGACGACATCGTGACGGTGCAGGTGTCGCCGCTCGAGCTCGTGCAGCCGGTCCAGCTCTTCAGCAGGGCGCCTGCCGCGGGCGAGGCCGTGAGCGTCACCGCGCTGCCGTTCGCGACGGTCGTCACGCAGCCAGCCGGATCGCTGCACACGAGCCCCGCCCCGCTGATCGTGCCGGTCGCGCCGTAGCTCGAGGCCGGCTTGACCGTGAGCGCGTACGTGCTCGGCTGGAACGTCGCCGTGACCGTCTTCGCGGCGGTCATCGTGAGCGTGCAGACGTTCCCGGACGCGGAGGTGCAGCCGGTCCAGCTCTTCACGATCGAGCTGGCGTCCGGGGTGGCGGTCAGGGTCACGGTGGCGCCGTTCGCCACGACGGCGGTGCAACCTCCGGTGACCCCGGTGGTGCAGTCGATGCCCGGTCCGGTCACCGTCCCGGCCCCACCCTGGCCCGTCGCGTTCACGGTGAGCGCATACGTGCTCGGCTGGAAGTTCGCCGTGACCGTCTTCGCCGACGTCATGGTGACCGTGCACGTGGCGCCGGTCGCGGAGGTGCAGCCGGTCCAGCTCGCGAAGACCGACGCCGCCCCCGGCGTCGCGGTCAGCGTGAGGGTGGCCCCGTTCGCCTCGACGTAAACGCAGCCGGTCGTGGAGCCGCAGTCGATCCCGTCTCCCTGGACGCTGCCGCTGGCGTTCACGCCGGCGGTCTTCACGGTGAGCGCGTACGTGCTCGGCTGGAACGTCGCCGTGACCGTCTTCGCCGACGCCATGGTGACCGTGCAGGTCGCGCCGCTCGTCGTCGTGCACCCGGTCCAGCTCTTGAACAGCGACGTCGCGTCCGGGACTGCCGTCAGCGTGAGCGTGGCCCCGTTCGCCTCGACGTAGGTGCACCCGGTCGTGGAGCTGCAGTCGATGCCGTCGCCCTGGACGGCGCCGCCGGCGCCCGTCCCGGCGGTCTTCACCGTGAGGGCGTACGTGCTCGGCTGGAACGTCGCCGTGACCGTCTTGGCTCCGGTCATCGACACCGTGCACGTCGCGCCGCTCACGGAGGTGCAGCCGCTCCAGCTCTTCAGGATCGAGCTCGCGTCGGGGGCGGCGGTCAGGGTCACGGTCGTGCCGTTCGCGACGGCGGTGGTGCAGCCTCCGGTGACCCCGGTGGTGCAGGCGATGCCCGGCCCGGTCACCGTCCCGGCCCCACCCTGGGCCGTCGCGTTCACCGTGAGCGTATACGTGCTCGGCTGGAAGCTCGCCGTGACCGTCTTCGCCCCGGTCATCGAGACCGTGCAGACGTTGCCGGACGACGAGGTGCAGCCGGTCCAGCTCGCGAAGACCGACGCCGCTCCCGGCGTCGCGGTCAGCGTGATCGTGGCCCCGTTCGCCTCGACGTAGGTGCAGCCGGTCGTGGAGCTGCAGTCGATGCCGTCGCCCTGGACCGTGCCGCTGGCGTTCACGCCCGCGGTCTTGACGGTGAGCGCGTACGTGCTCGGCTGGAACGTCGCCGTGACCGTCTTCACCGACGCCATGGTGACCGTGCAGGTCGCGCCGTTCGTCGTCGTGCACCCGGTCCAGCTCTTGAACAGCGACGTCGCGTCAGGGACCGCTGTCAGCGTGATCGTGGCCCCGTTCGGCTCGACGTAGGTGCACCCCGTCGTGGAGCTGCAGTCGATGCCGTCACCCTGGACGGCCCCGCCGGAGGCCGTCCCGGCGGTCTTCACGGTGAGCGCATACGTGCTCGGCTGGAACGTCGCCGTCGCGGTGCGCGCGCCGGTCATCGAGACCGTGCAGACGTTCCCGGACACCGAGGTGCAGCCGCTCCAGGTCGAGAAGACCGAGGTCGCGTCCGGCGTCGCCGTGAGGGTCACGGTCGTCGCAGGCGTCGTGTTGGGCACCGAGGTCGTGCAACCGTCCGTCGAGCCGGTGGTGCAGGCGATGCCCTCGCCCGTCACCGTCCCGCGCCCGGTTCCGGCCGTCTTCGCCGTGAGGAGCCAGGTCGCCGGCTGGAACGTCGCCGTCGCGGTCCTCGCGCCGGTCATCGAGACCGTGCAGACGTTCCCGGACACGGAGGTGCAGCCGGTCCAGCTCGAGAAGAGCGAGGTCGCGTCCGGCGTGGCCGTGAGCGTCACGGTCGTCGCCGGCGAGGTGAGGGGCTCCGAGGCCGTGCACCCGTCCGTCGAGCCGGTGGTGCAGGCGATGCCCTCGCCCGTCACCGTCCCGCGCCCCAGCCCGGACGTCCTCACCGTGAGGAGCGCGACCGAGTGGAACGTCGCGGTCACCGTCTTCGCCCCCGTCATCGAGACCGTGCAGACGTTCCCGGAGACCGACGTGCACCCGGTGAAGCCCGCGAAGACCGACGGCGCGGTCGGCGTCGCGGTGAGCGTCACGGTCGCCGGCGGCGACGTGTTGGGGACCGTGGCCGTGCACCCCGCCGCCCCAGGGGTCAGGCAGGAGATCCCGTCGCCCGTCACGGTGCCCTGTCCCGAGCCCGAGAGCTCGACGGTGAGCGGATAGCTCGCGAGCGAGAAGCTCGCGGCCACCGTCCGCGCGGCGTCCATGCTGACGGTGCAGGTCGGAGCCGTGCCGGCGCAGGCGCCGCTCCAGCCGGAGAAGATCGAGCCGGACGCCGGCTGGGCGGTGAGCGTGACGGACGTGCCGGCCGCGAAGTCGGCCGAGCACGTGACGCCGCAGGAGATCCCGGCCGGAGTCGAGGTGACCGTCCCCACGCCGTCGCCGGTGAGGGAGACGTCGAGCAGGAACCCCGTCCCGATGTCGATCACCTTGCCGACGAAGTCGATGCCGGTCCCGGCGCACCACCCCGTGGGAGCGCAGTTGCTCGAATCGTCCCACGTGACGAGGAACTTGCCGCGCGCGAGCGGCACGACGTACGGATAGGACTGGTCCCCCGGCTTGCCCTCGATCCACAGGCCGTTCGGCGGCGCGAGCGGCGCGCCCGTCGGCCCGAGGCGCTGCACGAACACGTCCTGGTGGCCCGGCCGATCGTCGCTCCACGCGTACACCGCGCCGTCCGCGCCGTCCGACGCGACGGACGGCGAGAGCTGATTGCCCGCCGCCGTCGTGACCGGCACGCCGTCCGTGCCCCACAGCCGGTTCCCGTCTCGGTCGAACCGCTGCGTGTACACGTCCCAGCTGGCGTTACGGCTGTCGTGCCACACCACGAACGCGCCGCCACGGCCGTCCGGCGCCATCGTGAGCCGGGAGGGAGAATAGCCGGGCACGAAGGTGCTCGGAGTGGCGGTCAGGCCCGACGTGAGCGGAACGCCGCCGGGCGTCCAGAGGCTCTGGCCGAGGTGGTCCACCCGCACCGCGTAGAGGTCGCTCCGCGAGAGGAAGTTGGGGCCGGGCTTGAAGGGGAAGTTCCGGAAGTCGTGCCAGGCGATGATCGCGCCGCCCTGGCCATCCGGGAGGATGCTGGGCCCGAGGGCGATCTCCGGCACGCCCGGGGTCATCGACGTCTCCGGCGTGAGGAGCAGGCCGTTCTGAGCCCAGAGCGCCTGGCCGAGCGAGGTCAGGCGCTGGGCGTAGACGGTCTGGTATCCCGTGCGCGCATCGACCCAGGTCAGGATCGCGCCGCCGTAGTTGTCCGTCGCGATCGCGACTTCGGACTGGGAGCTGGCCGCCTGCACCACCGGAACGCCGTCGGTCTGCCACGCGATCGTTCCGCTCGCGTCGATCTTCTGCGCGTAGATGTCCGCATTGCCGTTGCGATAGTCCGTCCAGGCGACGATCGCCGTCCCGCTGCCCTTGGAGAGCAGGGTCGGCCGCTCCTGTCCTCCGGAGGCTTGACACACCCAGACCCCGTAGGTCCCCCAGAGCTTCTGCCCGGTGGCGCTCACTCGCTGGGCCCGGATGTGCTTGTCGTAGACGTTGCCCGTGTTGGCGCCCTCGACCCAGGCGACGATCGCGCCTCCTGCTCCGTCGGAGACGATCGCGGGGCGGATCTCCGCTCCCGGCGAGGCGGAGGTCAACGCCATCCCGTCCGTGCTCCAGAGCGGATTCCCGGAGGCGTCCACCCGCTGCATGAACAGATCGGGGTTCCCGTACCGCGTGTCGGTCCAGACGTAGAACGCCCCTCCGGCGCCGTCAGGGACGCCAGGGGGCTGCGTGCTGAGGTGGTGGAAGGGATCCCACTGCTGGGTGGAGTACGCCTTCGAAAGGGCGGTGCTGCAGTTGCTGATCGTGATGCCGGAGGCCAGGCGCGCGATCACCGGCAGCGCCGTGGAGCCACCCGGGTCCTCGGGAGAGTGGATCGTCAGGACGCCGGTCGCGTCCTCGAGGCGACTCAACGAGACGGACGTGAACGAAGGCGTCGTCGCCGTGGAGGCCTGCACGGTGAGCCAGGCGGGAGCGTCCGCCGACCAGCTCAGCGTACCGCCGCCGAGGTTGTAGACGTCCACCGGCAGCGTCCACTGCTGGCCCGCGCACGCCGTCGCCGGGACGTCGAACTCCAGCGGCTCCGCGAGCACCTTCAGGAGGGGCGGGTCCGCCGGCGGATCGAACGCCCTGGCGACCGCGGCGGCGGCGTCGAGCCTGCCCCACCCGTAGTATGGGTCGTACCCCGCGGTGTCGAGCGCCGGGTCCCCGACCGCGTCGCGCGCCGTGTGACGGATGATCGACTCGACCTGCGCCACCGTCAGCTGCGGGTTGGCGGACAGCACCAGCGCGGCGACGGCGGAGACGTGAGGCGTCGCCATCGACGTGCCGGCCTGCCGGAGGTAGCTGCCGCCGACGACGAGGTTCGCATCGCCGGTGCCCGCGGCGCGCAGCGAGAGGATGTTGCGGGCCGCGGCGTAGGGGGAGGCGGCGTCGGGGCCGCCGCCGGGAGCGGCGACGTCGACGAGGTAGCCCCAGTTCGAGAAGGACGCCTTCGAGTCGTCGGCGCCGGACGCCGCGACCGTGATCACGTCCTGTAGCTTCGCGGGGAAGGCATCCTTGACGTCGGCGTCGTCGTTGCCGGCGGCGAACGTGATCACGCAGCCGAGGCTCCGCGCCAGCGCGACGGCGTCGGCGATGGCGGCGTCGGTGCAGCCGGTGCCGTAGCAGCCCCAGCTGTTGCTGATCACGTCCGCGCCGTTCATCGCGGCGTACGTGACGGCGGCCGCGAGGGTCGAGAACGGCCCGTAGCCGGAGTCGTCGAGCCCCTTCACCGGCATGATCCGGGCCTGGTACGCGACCCCGATCACCCCGGCGCCGTTGTTCCCGGCTGCGGCGATCGTCCCCGAGACGTGGGTTCCGTGGCCCATCCGGTCCATCGGGTCGGCGTCGCCGTAGGCGAAGTCCCATCCGCGGACGTCATCCACGTAGCCGTTCCCGTCGTCGTCCACGCCCGGAACGCCGCCGAGCTCGGCCGGGTTGGCCCACACGTTCGCGGCGATGTCGGGGTGGTTGTAGTCGAGCCCCGTGTCCACGACCGCGACCACGGAGCCGGCGCCCGTCGCGACGTCCCAGGCGGCCGGTGCGCCGATCTTGGCGAGGGCCCAGAGATCGCCGTAGGCCTGTCCCCACGAGCCGGAGGACTGGAGATACGGATCGTCCGGGAGGGCCTGCGTCTTCGCGAGGCGATCCGGGACGGCGTACTCGACGTTCGGGTTGGCCGCGTAATCGAGCGCCATCTTCGCGACGTCGGTGTCCGCGGGGACCTCGAACACGTAGGTGCGGACCAGGTCCGGGAGCTCGGCGCGTCCTGCGCGCGAAGCCCTCGCGGCGAACCGGGCCCTGGACGCGTTCACCGTCTCGAGGAGCTTCCTCCGCCGATCCGCGATCGCGCCCTTGCCAGGGGCGGAGATCGCGCGCGCGAAGAGGGACGAGAACACCGGCCTCACCGCGCTCACGCGGTACTCGGCGTCGAGCCGGTCCAGGTCGGCGCCGCCGGAGCGCGCGTTCGCCGCGAACCTCAGGCCGAACCGGTGGATGACGTCGGCGGGCTCGCCGAGCGTGTCCCGGAACTTGACGATGAGGCGTCCCGGAGCCGACGTCGGGGGCTCCTCGGCGCCACGGTCGCTCCGCCCGGCGGCAGCCGCCTCCTGAGCGCGCTCTGCGCCCTGCACCGTGATCGAGAAGCGGCCGGCGGTCGCGGTCGACGATTCGTCCTTGCCCGGGACGCCCGAGCCGCAGCTCAGGCAGACGACGACGCAACACACCGCGATCGTCGCGGCGAGCAGTTGGCGCATGGAGGACCTCTGTGTGGGGACGGCGGTGCCGATCAGGCTACGAGACTACTTGTGAAGCAATCCTGGAGGGGATGAGGCACGCTGCCGCATTGTGCGGAGAAAAAGCTTGTCGGCGATCAGGCGAAGCTCGCACAGCGCGGCGCGGCGTCGAGGCTCGTGACCGGGGACAAGCGCAGCCCGCAGCCAGATGAGGCTGCGGCGGAGCGAGCCGGGTCCCGTGGCTTCCGAGACCGGTTCAGCTTGACGCGCTGTGGCGCTCTGAGGGCGGCGGTCCCGCCTCGTCAGGTCTGCGGGTGCGGCGCGAGCGGCACCTCATCCGGCGGCCCCGCGGAGCGCTCTCGCCGCGCTTCGCGGAGCGCGCCCCCGGCTCGGCGCGCGAGGTTCGTGAACTGGCGGGTCTGCATGATGAAGTGGGCGGGCTCCCAGAAGACGAAGCCGAGCGCGGTGTCGCGGAGCCGCGGCCGGCCGGCGGAATGGACGGTCACGACGAGCCGCGTCCGCCCGCCGGGCAGCTCGTCGAGCTGGAACGCCCAGAGCGAATCGACGAAGTCCTTCGCGGAGCGTGGCCGCGGATCCGCCGAGTCGTGCTGGCGACCGCCGGAGGTGAGGACGCGCAGCGCGAGGAAGCGCCCGGGATCCACCGCCGCCACGTCGAACCAGTACCTGCCGTCCGGAGTGGCGGGCAGACGGTCTCCGACGGAGAGCGACTGCCACTCCGGATGGATCTGGCTCGCGCTCGGCCGGCCGAAGTGATCGAGACGGTCCCAGCTGTACCACCCCGCTCGGCCGAACCCCATCTGCACGAGCCATGGCCACACGGCGGAGGGCGCGGCGTCCAGGGTGACGGCCATGGTCGAGCCGCGCTTGCCGTCCGGAAGGAGGTCGTCGCCCGGGGATCGCCTCTGGACCTCCTCTCGCGTCGCGCCCCACCGGAGCATGCGCGGGCGAACGAGCAGCGCGTACGCACCCGCGCAGAGACCGACGCCCGCGCCCAGCTTGAGCAGCGTCTTCATGGCATGAGCGTGCGCACCCGGGCCGCGGTTCGGCACTGGGGGCACCGCGAGGGAACGGTCGACGTCTCCGTCCGCCTCCGGGTCGCGTTCCCGCCGCCCCCTGCCTCCCAAGGCGTAGGCAGGAGGCGCGTCTCGTGAAATGAAGGAACGCATGACGTCCGACCACCACACGCGACTCGAGGAGGAGATCTTCCGGGCCCTGAACCTCGACGGCGGGCGCGTGCTCGACGCGCTCGCGGTGGCGCTCTCCAGCCGGTGGTTCGGAGCCGTCGTCGGGGCGGCGATCGTCGTCGCGATCCTCGTCGCCAGCGGGACGAGGCGGCGCGCGCTGCTGGTCGCCTTCGCGACGGCCCTCGCGACGAGCGACTTCCTCGGGGCGCGGGTCCTCCGGCCGCTGTTCGCCAGGATGCGTCCGTGCTTCGCGCTGGGTGAAGCGGTGCGGTGGCTCGCGCCGGCGAGCGACGTCGGGTCGCTGCCGAGCCTCCACGCGGCGAACTTCTTCGCCATGGGCGTCGTCGCGTGGGCGGCGGACCGGCGCGCCGGGGTCGCGGCGCTGGCGATCGCCGCGGCGGTCGCGCTGAGCCGCGTGTACGTGGGGGTGCACTGGCCGACGGACGTGCTCGCCGGCGCAGCGTGGGGCACACTGTGCGCGTTCGCGGGGCTCGCCGTCGCGAGGGCCGCCGTCGGCCGGGCGTCGGCCGCTCGTGATGGGCGGCCCGAGGAGAGGGGCTGAGGCATGGAGAACGCGCTCGAGGTCGAGGGGCTCTCGGTGCGGCTCGGCGGGACCGAGGTGCTGCGCGAGCTCAGCTTCAGCGTCCGCAGCGGCAGCGCCCTCGCCGTGATCGGGCCGAACGGCGCTGGGAAGACGGTCCTCTTCCGGGCGCTCATCGGGGCGCTGCCGCACGGCGGCGTGGTCCGCTGGGCGCCCGGGACGCGCATCGGGTACGTGCCGCAGAAGCTCGACATCGAGCGCGACCTCCCCGTCACCGGGCGCGACTTCCTCCGCGCCAAGGCCCACGTGTCGGGTGCCCCCGGCG
The DNA here is from genome assembly GCF_022690695.1 of Anaeromyxobacter sp. SG17. Classification (NCBI taxonomy): domain Bacteria; kingdom Pseudomonadati; phylum Myxococcota; class Myxococcia; order Myxococcales; family Anaeromyxobacteraceae; genus Anaeromyxobacter; species Anaeromyxobacter sp. SG17. The sequence goes on along the minus strand of NZ_JALCYX010000001.1, from coordinate 137,795 downwards.
CCGACCTCGCGCGGGCCCTCGAGCTCGTGAACCTGCCGCCGAGCGCCGCGGACCTGGCCATCGGGGCGTTCTCCGGTGGCCAGTTCCAGCGCCTGCTCCTCGCGTCCGCGCTCCTGGGCGAGCCCACGGTCCTCCTCTTCGACGAGCCCACGGCGGGCGTGGACGAGCCCGGCGAGGAGCGGCTGTACGAGATGATCCACCGGGTCCAGGAGACCGAGCGGCTCACGCTGCTCCTCATCTCGCACGAGCTGAGCGTGGTCTACCGGTACGCCACGAACGTGCTGTGCCTCTCGCGCGAGGCGCCGTGCTTCGGGGCCCCGGAGGAGATCCTGACGCCCGAGCGGATCGAGCAGGTGTACGGCACGCCGCTCAAGTACCATCACCACTGATGCAGTGGACCGGGCTCACGCTCTCGATCGGGATGGCGGTGGCCGCCGGCCTCGTCGGCTGCTTCGCGCTGATGCGCCGGATGGCGCTCGCGTCGGACGCGATGTCCCACGTCGCGCTGCCCGGCATCGGGCTCGCCCTGGTGTTCCACTTCCATCCGGTGCTGGGCGGGCTCGCGGCCCTGTTCGCCGGCACGCTCCTGGTCTGGGGGCTGGAGCGACAGACCCGCAGCTCGACCGAGACGGTCATCGGCGTGGTCTTCTCGCTCGCGCTCGCGCTCGGGAGCATGCTCGCCACCGGAGACGAGCTGGTTGACGCGCTCCTCGGCGCGCCGGGGACCCTCGGCGGGTGGGAGCTGGCGCTCGGGCTCGCAGGCGCCGCCGCGGTGGTCGCGTTCGTCCTCACGCAGCGGAACCGGCTCGTCATCACGCTGGTCTCGGCCGACATCGCGCGGACCTCCGGGATCCGCGTCGCGCGCCTCGAGCTCCTCTTCCTCCTCGCGTTCGCGCTCACCGTGGCCCTCGGGCTTCGCTACCTCGGCGTCCTGCTCATGGGCTCGCTCGTCATCATCCCCGCCGCGACGGCGAAGCACCTCGCGCGCACCCTCGACCAGATGTTCGCGATCTCGGTCGGCGTCGCGGTCACCTCCACGCTCGCCGGCGAGCTCTTGGCCTCGCGCCTCCACCGGGCGACCGGCCCCGTGATCATCTCGATCGCGGCCGGGATGTTCCTCGTCGCCCTCGTCGTCCGCCGCGGTCGCTGAGGCGGCGCGCTCCGCTCGCGCGGGGAGGGCCGCGCGGGAGCGGCTTGCCGTGCGGGCGGGGTAGGGCGCGCGGGCGCTCGCCCGCCTCTCCGCAGTCGCGGGGAGCCGCCGGGCGGCGGCACGGCGCGGCTTGGGTCGGCCGCGCCGAACGGGTACAGTCCGCGCTCCATGCAACGCCGACGCGATCTCGCAGTCGTCTCCGCGATCTTCCTCGTCTCCGGTGCGGCCGGGCTCGTCTACCAGGTCGTCTGGTCGCGCATGCTGAACGACGTCTTCGGCGTCAGCATCCATGCGATCACGGCCGTCCTCGCCACGTACCTCGGCGGCCTCGCGCTCGGGGGATGGGCGCTCGGCCCGGTCGCGGATCGGAGTCGCGACCCGCTCCGCGTCTACGGGTGGCTCGAGCTCGGGATCGCCGCCACGGCGATCGCCGGCACCGTGGCGATCCGCCTGCTCCACCCCGTGCACACGTGGGCCGCCGCCCAGCTCCCGCCGGGCTCGCCGGCCCTGCTCCTGTTCCGGATCGTGCTCGCGTCCGTGGTGGTGCTCCCGCCCACGCTGCTCATGGGGGCGACCCTGCCCGCGATCACCCGCGCGCTCGTGCAGCGCATCGGGAACCTCGGGCGCGGGCTGAGCCTCCTGTACGGGCTCAACACCGCCGGCGCGGTGCTGGGCAGCGTCGCCGCGGGGTTCGTGCTCATCCGCGCGCTGGGCGTCCACGGGACGCTGTGGATCGCGGTGGCGGTGAACTGCGCCGTGGGCGTCGCGGCGCTCGGCGTCGCCGCGCTTCGTCGCAGGGCGCCGGGCGCCGAGCCCTCCCGCACGTCCGAGCCGCGGTCCGCGCCGGGGGTCTCCGACGCGGCGCCCGGCAGCACCGACCGGCGGCTGCTCGTCGTCATGATGCTCTCGGGCGTCGCCTCGCTGTGCCTCGAGGTGCTCTGGACGCGGATGCTCGCCGTCCTCGTCGGCACCTCGACGTACGCCTTCGTGACGATGCTCTCGACGTTCCTCGTCGGAATCTCGCTCGGCAGCCTCGTCGCGCGGGCGTTCGTCGATCGCCTGCGCCAGCCGCGCCGCACGCTCGGCTGGATCCAGGTCGCCATCGCGGCGTCGACGCTCGCCACGATCCCCCTGACCCGCTGGGTGCTCGAGTACGGGAAGCGCTGGTTCGAGGCCGCCGAGCCGGGCTGGACCACCGCCCTGTGGGGCAGGTTCGCCCTCAGCTTCCTCATCATGATCGTGCCGACGACGCTCATCGGCTCGACGCTGCCCATCGCGGCGGTGATCTGGGCGCGCTCGGTGGACACGCTGGGCCGGCGCCTCGGCCAGCTCTACGGCGCGAACACCCTGGGGAACGTCGCCGGAGCCGCGCTCGGCGGGTTCGTGGTGCTGCCGCTGCTCGGGATGCAGAAGGGCATCGCGCTCGTCGCCACGTTCAACCTCTTCGGCGCGGGCTGGGGGCTCTCCGAAGAGCTGAAGCGGAGCCCCTGGCGAGCGAGGCTGCTCCGGGCGGCGCCCGTCGCGGTGTGCCTGTGCAGCAGCGTCGTCCTCCTGTGGGCGTGGCGGCCCCAGCCGCTGCCCGCCAGCGGCGGCGAGGCCCTGGATCCGGTGCTCTTCTATCAGGAGGGGCCGGTCTCGACGGTGAAGGTGTTCCGGCGCGCGCGGGACGGGCGTCAGCTCGTCATGGCCGTGGACGGGGTCACGATCGGCCAGAGCAGCGCGGGCGTGGACATGAAGCAGCAGGTCCTCGCCCATTTGCCCTTCATGCTCTCGCGGAGGACCCCGGAGCACGTGCTGTCGATCGGGCTCGGGACGGGGATCCTGGTCGGCGAGGTCGCGCGCCATCCGGGCGTCGCGAGCGTCGAGTGCGTCGAGCTCTCCCCCTCGGTCATCGAGGCGGCGCGCGAGTTCGCGCCCTGGAACGGCGGCGCCCTGGAGCACCCCGCCATCCGCGTCGTGAACGACGACGGGGTCAACTACCTCGAGCGCAGCCGCGCCCGCTACGACGCCATCATCTCGGACGGCAAGTCGCGCTCGGGGCACGCTGGGAACGGGCTCTTCTACTCGAGCGACTACTACCGGAGCGCGCTCGACCACCTCGCCGCGGACGGGACGATGATCCAGTGGGTGCCGCTCGACGTCGAGCCGGAGGACCTGCAGATCATCGTCCGCACCTTCACGGGCGTGTTCCCCCACGCGTACATGTGGCTGGGCCATCACTCGAGCTTCCTCGTCGGCTCGAAGCAGGCGCTGACCCTCGACATGGCCCACGTCCAGCGCGTCCTCGACGCGCCGGAGACCGACGACCTCCGCCGCTACGGCTGGCGCCGCGCCACCGACGTGGCGAGCCTGCTCGTCGCGGACACGGCGGCGCTGCGCGCCTGGGTGTCCGGCGGGAGCACCACGAACTCCCGCGAGCGCCCCATCCTCGAGTTCTACCCGCCCGGAGCGCTCGCAGGTGCGGACGCCGAGCGGGTCACCGGGAACCTCGCCGAGATCTCGCAGCTTCGCCGGAGAGGCCTCCGGGACGTCGCGCTGGTCGGCGGGGACGCCGCGGCGCTCGAGGCGAGCTCGCGGGCGGTCGGCGATCTCCTCGACGGGCTCGTCGGCGACGCGCGCGGGACGACCGGCGCGCAGGGGTTGCTCTGGCGGGCGCTCACCGACGCGCCGGACTTCGGCGTGGTCCACCAGATCGTCGGAGAGGCGATCTTCGCGCACGCGCTGGGGCTCGACCTGCGGGGGGACTACGAGAACGCCATCGCCCTCTACCGGGCCGCGCTCCAGGCGTCCCCGCTGCTCGTCGAGGCGAGCGTCGATCTCGGCCGCGTCCTCGCGCTGCGCGGGCGCACGGCGGACGCGACCGCGGCGCTGCGCGAGGCGCTCGCCGAGGACCCCGCCCTCGCACCCGCCCACAGGATGCTCGCCGACATCCTGCAGGCGGAGGGGCTGACGGGCGAGGCGGCGGAGCACTACGAGGACGCGCTCCAGGTGTCGCCCCTGGACGCGACGCTGCGCGATCGCTTCGCGGTCTCGCTGGCGATGCTGGGCCGCACCGGGGACGCCGTGGCGCAGCTCCGCCGCGCCGTGGAGCTCGCCCCGGACCTCGCCGCGCCGAAGCAGCACCTCGCCCTCCTGCTGGCGACCGACGCGAGCCTGCGCGATCCGCCCGAGGCGGTGCGCCTCGCGCGCGCGGCGGTGGAGGAGACGGGTGACCGCGATCCGGGCTCGCTCGAGACGCTCGCGGTCGCCTACGCGGCGACCGGCGACTTCGACGGCGCGATCGAGCAGGAGCAGAGGGCGGTCGCGATCCTGGAGGCCTCGGGCAATCCGGCGAACGCGAACGCCGCGCGCGCCGCGCTCGAGGGGTACCGCCGGCGGGTCCCGCTGGCCGGCATGACGCGCGGGGCCGCTCCCTAGCGCGCCGCCGTCGCCGCGCGGCGATGACGCCGAGCTGCGTCCCGCAGGCCCGGAAGGACCCACCATGCGCGAACCCGACGAAAAGCGAGATCAGCGAGCGGAGGAGGCCGAGCGGCGAAGGGCCTTCACCGTCCTGGGGCTCCTCCAGGTGGGCGGGCTGGGGCTCCTCGCGGTGATCGCGGTCGGGCTCGTCCCGCGGGTCCTCGCGTCGTCGTTCCCGTCGCTCGGCGCGCCGTGGATCACCGCCGCGGCGGCGATCGTGGCCGCGTTCGGGGCGGTCGCGCTCTCCCTCCTCCGGCTGCGGCGCGTCTGGCGGGATTCGGACCGGGACTCCGGCGGCGACTCCCGGTGATCGGCGTCTCTTTCGGCCACGGCTGGCGGGGCTCCGACTGCGCGGCGGCTGGCTGCAGGCGCGAGCGAGCGAGGCCTCGAGCACGCGCGACGCGGACCGAGCGCTCTCCGGGAAGTCGGGTGGCCGAACCCCGTGCGAGGTCGCGCCCGACGGGGCGCGCGCGCCGCGGGCGAGCGTCCGCTGCAGGACCTTTTCGCGTCGCGAGCCTCGTCAGCGTTCGCTGACGCCCACCCCTGGCGAAGACCCTGACGACAGGGCCGTTTCGCACGCTGCGCTGAAGGCGCGAGCCGGCGAGCCCACGCTCCCACGTGCGCAGCGCCCGGGCCTCCCGGCGCGCCTTCCCGGCGAGGGTCGGATGAAACGGTCAACCCTTGCGTCGTCCGGGCGACGTTCCAGTTTGCAGAGCGGATGCGGTACGGCGGGGGGCCGGCCGGATCCTCACGCATGCTCCATCTCCGCTTCGCTCACAGGAACGGATCGCTCGTCGTCACGCCGCTCGCGCCGCGGCTCGACGCCGAGTGCGCGCTGGAGCTGCGCGCGCGGGTCGCCGACCAGGTGCGAGGGCGGCGGCGCGTCGTGGTGTCGCTCGAGCACGTGGCGGCCATGGACGGCTCGGCGATCGCGGCGCTCATCTCGCTCCTCAAGGCGATGGACGCCGGCGCCGAGCTGCGCCTCGTCCACGCCTCGCCGTCCGTCCGCGCGCTGCTCGAGCGGACGCGGCTCGACGAGCTCTTCCCGCAGTTCGACGATCTGGCCGCCGCCGTCGGGGAGTGATCGCCTTGGACGCCTCGTACGTTCCGCGGATCGAGCCCGAGACCGCCGCGCCCGGCGTGCGGGCGCGCGGCGACGCGGTGCGGAACTTCGCCTTCCAGGTGCTGGCGGTCCTCGCCACGGTGCTGGGGGGCTGGTATCTCGCCTGGCGCTGGATCGCGTCGCTCAACCCGGACGCGCTCGGGTTCGCCGTCGTCATCGCGGCGGCGGAGACCCTCGCGTACCTCGGGGCGGTCCTCTTCTTCCTGTCGATCTGGCGCGCCGAGGATCCCCCCGCGCAGCCGGCGCCGCGCACGGTGAACGAGCTCCGCGACGAGCCGCTCCCTCACGACCGGCCCATCAAGGTCGACGTGATGATCACGACCTACGACGAGCCGGTCGGGCTCGTGCGCCTGTCCGTGCGCGACGCGAAGCAGCTCACCTACCCGTTCCCGCTCACGGTGCGCGTGTACGTGCTCGACGACGGGCGCCGGCCCGAGATGCGCCGGATGGCCGGGGAGGAGGGGGTCGGCTACCTCAGCCGCGCGACGAACGAGGGGTACAAGGCGGGCAACCTCCGCAACGGGCTGGAGCACAGCGACGGCGACCTCGTCGTCATCTGCGACGCGGACACGCGGCCCCTGCCCGCCCTGCTCGAGGAGACGCTCGGGTACTTCCGGGATCCGAGCGTCGCCTGGGTGCAGACGCCGCAGTCCTTCTACGACCTCGACCCCGGCGTGCGCCTCCCGGACTGGCTCGCGCGCCGCGCGCGGCTCGGGCGCGCCGGCCGCGCCGTCGGTCGCGCGATCGAGGCGGCGTTCGGGCCGATCGCCGTCGGCGCGGACCGGCTCGGGTCGGATCCGCGCGCCTTCTACCACGTGGTCCAGCGCTGCCGGAACTGGTGCAACGCGGCCTTCTGCTGCGGCGCGGGCAGCGTGCACCGCCGCGAGGCGGTGATGGAGGGCGCCCTGACGGAGTTCGGCGCCGCGGTCGAGGCGGCCGTTCGCCCGATCACGGAGCGGGTGCCGGACCGCGCCCGCCGCGCGACGCTCGCCACCGCGCTCGCGTCGCAGGCGGCGCGCCGCATCGAGCTCACGCCGTACGAGTTCCACGTCTCCGAGGACATCTACACGAGCATCCGGCTCCACGCGGCGCCGCGACCCTGGCGCTCCGTTTACCACCCGCGGGTCCTCACCCGCATGCTCTCGCCGCAGGACCTGCTCGCCTGGAGCATCCAGCGCTTCAAGTACGCGAGCGGGACGCTCGACATCGCGCTCCACGACAACCCGCTGCGCCTGCGCCGCCTCACCGCCTGGCAGAAGGTGATGTACGGCGCGACGATGTACGCGTACCTCGCGCCGCTGTGGGTCCTCCCGCTCATGCTCGCGCCGCTCGCGTTCTTCTTCGCGGGGGTGACGCCCGTGCGGGCGTACGACGGCGAGTTCGCCGTCCGCATCGTGCCGTTCCTCCTCACGAGCCGGCTCGCCGTGATGGTCGGGACCTGGGGCGTGCCGACCTGGCGCGGCGAGCAGTACCACCTCGCCTCGTTCTGGCTGAACCTCCGCGCGCTCGTCCACGTCGTCGCCCGGCGCCCGCTGCGGTTCCCCGTCACGCCCAAGATCGCGTCGGCGCGGCGCCCGCTCGGGCTCGTCGTGCCGCACCTCGTGCTCCTCGGCGCGATCGCGGCCGGGCTCGTCTACCGGGGCGTGCTCCTCACGCGACCGCTGGCCGCGCCCGGCGAGGCGACCGCGTACGCCGCCAACCTGTTCTGGAGCCTGCACAACGCCGCCTGCCTCGCGCCGTTCGTCATGGCGGCGCTCGTGCCGAGGCGGCAGAAGGAGGTCGTCGCTTGAGCTTCTGGGGTGGACTCCTCACCGCGCGCTCACACCTCGCGTTCCTCGTCGGGCTCGCCGCAGCGATCTTCACGGTGCACTACGCCGGGAAGCTCGCGCGCGCCGAGTCCGGGCCGGCCCCGGGGCTCGCCGCGCTGGCCTCGGACGAGGCGCTCGCGCTCCGCCGGCCCGCGCCGCTCGACGCGGACGAGCGGCGGATGGCGCGCGCGGCCTGGAGCTACTTCGAGCGCAACACCGACGCGGCGACCGGCCTCGCCGGCTCGGTCGAGGGCTACCCGTCCACCACCATGTGGGACACCGGCTCGCAGCTCATGGCGATCCTCGCCGCGGAGGACCTCGGCGTCATCTCGACGGACGCGGCGGCGCTCCGTCTGCGCCGGGCGCTGAAGTCGCTCCGCGCGATCCCGCTGTTCGATCGCAAGCTGCCCAACAAGGCGTACGACACGCGCACGCTCGAGATGGTCGGGTACGACAACCGGCCGGCGCCGAACGGGATCGGCTGGTCTGCTCTCGACGTGGCCCGCGTCCTCGTCCCGCTGTGGATCGTGACCTGGCGCCACCCCGAGCTGACGCCGCTCGTGCGCCGCGCGGTCTCGCGCTGGCGGCTCGGGGCGCTCAGCGACGGGGGTGCCCTGGTCGGCGCGCAGCGGCGGGCGGACGGCGCCGTCGAGAGGTACCAGGAAGGCCGCTTCGGCTACGAGCAGTACGCCGCCAAGGCGCTCCTGCCCTGGGGCGTGCCGGTCGCACGCGCGATCGACTACCGCGCCCACCTCGCGTTCTCGGAGGTCCTCGGGCAACGGATCCCGCACGACGATCGCCACCCGCGCCGGTACGGCGGCACGCACGCCGCCGTCCTCTCCGAGCCCTGGATCCTCGACGCCCTCGAGCACGGGTTCGACGCGACGACGCTCCCCATCGCGCGGGCGCTCGTGCGCGTCCAGGAGCGGCGCTTCGCGACGACGGGGAAGCTCACCGCGATCTCCGAGGACGCGCTCGACCGCGCGCCGTGGTTCGCCTACTCGGCGGTGCTGAACGGGGACGAGCGCTGGACCGCCTTCGCGCCCGACGGCACCCCCGTCCCGCAGGACCTCGGGTTCTCCACCAAGGCGGCCGTGGGCTGGGGCGTGCTGTTCGACGGCGAGTACCCGGATCGCCTCGCCGCGGCGGCCCGGGAGCTCGTGGACGCGCGCGGGCTCTACGCCGGGCGCTACGACCAGGACGGCGCGGTGAACCGGGCGCTGTCGCTCAACACCAACGCGCTCGTGCTGGAGGCGCTCGCGTACCGTGCGCGCGGTCCGTGGCTCCGGCCCGAGGAGCCCGAGGCCCCGGAGGCCCGCCGGTGAGCGACCGCGTCCTCGCCGCCGTCCTCGCCGCCGCGCTCGCGATCGCGCCACGCGGCGCCGTCCGCGCGGAAGCGCCCGCGCCGCCCGCGGCGGAAACCGCGGCGGCGGCCGAGCCGGGCGGGGGGGCGCAGCCGCCCACCGCCGTCGCACCGGAGGCCCCCGCCGCGGAGCCGGCGTCGGAGATCCCTCCGCCGTCCGAGCCGGCGGCGCCACCTCCCGCGGAGCCGGCACGCCCCGTCGATCCCGAGCTCGAGGCGGCGCAGATCGCCTGGCGGTACTTCGAGCGGAACTACCACCCGGCGACCGGGCTCGTGAACTCGGTCGAGGGCTACCCGAACACGACGATGTGGGATCTCGGCTCGACGGTGCTCGCGACGCTCGCCGCGCGCGACCTCGGTCTCGTCGAGCGTTCCACCTTCGACGCGCGCATCGACACGCTCCTCTGGACCCTGGCCATGCAGCCGCTCTTCCAGGGTGAGCTGCCGAACAAGACGTACGACGCCGCGACGGGCCGGATGGCGGACTACGCGAACAAGCCGACCGCGACCGGCATCGGCTTCTCCGCGATCGACCTCGCCCGCCTGGCCTCGGCCCTGACGATCCTCGCCGAGCGCGCCCCGGAGCACCGCGCCGGGGTGGCGCGCGTCCTCGCGCGCTGGCGCTACTGCCGGCTCCTCGGCGACGGCGAGCTGCACGGCGCGATCGTCGACGCGGGCGGCAAGGTGCAGGTCGTCCAGGAAGGGCGGCTCGGGTACGAGCAGTACGCCGCGGAGAGCTTCGCCCGGCTCGGCTTCGCGGTGTCCCGCGCGCGCGACTACGACCGCTTCGCAGCGGACACCCCGATCCTGGGCGTCCCCGTCCGCCACGACACGCGCGACAGGCGGCGGTTCGGGGCCGTGAACGCCCTCGTGACCGATCCGTGGGTGCTCGGCGCGTTCGAGCTCGGGCGCGGGGGCGAGCGGGGCGAGCTCCTGCGGCGGATCTTCGAGGTGCAGCGACGGCGCTGGGAGCAGACCGGCGTGCCGACGGCCGCGAGCGAGGACCACGTCGACGAGGCGCCGTGGTTCGTGTACGGCGCGATCTGGGCGGACGGCGGCCCCTGGCAGGCGCTCACGCCCGACGGCGGGGACGCCGGGCGGTTCCGCGCGCTCTCCACCAAGGCGGCGTTCGCGCTGGCGGCGCTCTTCCCGGAGGACCCGTACTCCCGCGTGCTCCGCCAGGCCGTCGCGCAGGCGCGCGACCCCGCCCGCGGCTGGTACGCGGGGATCTACGAGCGCGGCGGGATGAACAGGTCGCTCAACGCGAACACGAACGGCGTCGTCCTCGAGGCGATCCTGTTCGCGCGCGCCGGCCCGCTGCACGGTCCGTGGCCTGCCGGGCCGAGGGGGCCGCAGGCCCGCGCGGCCCGGCGCGGCGGGGTCATGGTCCCGGCCGCGTTCCCGGGCGTCGCGGGGGCCTGCTACCCGGGGACGCCCGAGGCCGCTCGCGCCGAGGCGCTGCCGGTCTCGCCGGTGGCGCAGGGCTCGACCGCGCCGCACCGGGCCCGGCTGTACACGCACCCGCTCACGCTCTCCCTGTTCACCGACTACCGCGGCGTCGATCGCGCCGGCGCCGGTGCGGTCGCGACGCTCTGGCCCTGGCGCGCCTCGTTCCTGCGCTTCGGCGCCGAGGGCACGCCGTTCTCGCCCGGCGGCAACGCGCGGATGCTGTGGGGGATCGGCTGGGACGACTGGCGGGGCCGGACGTTCTTCCTGCACCTCGACAACTGGGGGCCGGTCCGGCCCGGGGACGGGCTCGCCATGCACGGGGCCGAGCTCAACCTCGGCTACCGCGGCCCGAACCTCTGCGGCGGCGCGTTCTGCCTCTCGCCGCTCCTGGGCGGAACGGTCCCCTTCGGCGGCGGTCCCTACGTGAGCGCGCGCGCGACGCTCACGGTGGCGGGGAAGTGGTTCGCCATGGGCGGCATCGGGTGGACGGTGCCGCGCGTGTTCGAGGGGCCCACGGGCACCCCGCGCTGGCGCGTCGTGTACGGGTTCGGCCGGTGGGACTGGAGGCCGGGCACCTTCTACGTCACCTACTACGACTGGGGACCGACGAGCTGGTCCCACAACGGCGTGCTCGCGGTGGGCGTGAACCTCGCGTTCTAGCGCGCGCTGGGAGGAGATCGTGAAGCGATCGAGGCTGGAGAGTGCGATCCCGGTGGCTCTGGCGATGCTCGGGGCGGCGTGCGGGCTCACGCCGCCGCCCGAGCCGCCGCGCCAGCAGCCGACGGCGCCTCCGACGGAGGTCCCGGCGAACACGAACCCCGACGCGCTGCCGCCGCCCGGCTACAAGCTCGTCTGGCAGGACGAGTTCGAGGGCAGCGCGCTCGGGTCGGCCTGGAGCGCGCTCTCCGCCCCGCGCCTCGACGCCATCGCCACGCCCGACGCCGCCCAGGTGCACGACGGCCTCCTCACGCTCACGACCTACACCGACGCGTCCGGCAAGCACCACACCGGCTTCCTCTCCACGCAGGGCACGGTCGAGATGACGTACGGGTACTTCGAGGCTCGCATCCGCTTCAACGACTCGCCGGGAGAGTGGTGCGCGTTCTGGATCGACTCGCCGACGAACGGCGATCCGATGGGCGACCCGGGCAAGGCGGGCGTGGAGATCGACGTCGTCGAGCACCGCGCGACGGACGACCACGGCTGGACGGCGCTGAAGGACATGTCGGCGATGAACCTCAACTGGGATCGCACCGCGTCCTCGCGGCAGAACGTCCAGAAGGTCGTGTCGCTCCCCGGCAACGCGCCGATCCAGGGGGAGTGGCACGTCTTCGGGGTGATGTGGACGGAGACGGGCTACACGTTCTACGTCGACGGGCTGCCGGCCTGGACGACCGCCGCGGCGCTCTCGCACCGGAGCGAGTACCTGCAGCTCACCTGCGAGGTCGCGGACGCGAGCTGGGCAGGGTACGTGCCGGCGGGCGGCTACGGCTCGCGCGTGACCAGCACCACCAGGATGGACGTCGACTGGGTCCGCGTCTGGCAGAAGTCGTGAGCGCCCGGGCTCGGCGCAGGATGCCGCGACGAGTCACGCCTCGCGGGGCCCGCTCGAGTCCCTTTTCCCGGCCGGCGTGATATGCACGTGACGGGCCGCGCCCAGCGCCCGCTGGCGCATGCGCGACGCGGCACAAGGAGGAATCACCAATGCGGAAGCTGGGCGCTGTGGCGCTCGCGACGCTCGTCGCCGGCGTGGCGTGCTCGAAGAAGGACGAGGGGAAGCAGCAGCAGCAGGCGGCGGCCCCGGCCGCGCAGGCGGAGGCGGCCCCGATCGTCATCGGGAACGTCATGCCGCTCTCCGGCGACATCGCCACGTTCGGCGAGGGCGCCAACAACGGCGTCAAGCTCGCGGTCGAGGAGGCGAACGCCGCGGGCGGCGTGAAGGGCCGCAAGCTCTCGCTCCAGGTCTACGACACGCAGGGCAAGCCCGAGGAGGCCGCCATCGCCTCCACCCGCGCCATCAACGAGAAGAAGGCGACGCTGCTCATCGGTGAGCTCGGCTCGACGAGCACCCTCGCCCTCGCGCCCATCGCCGAGGCGAACAAGATCCCGGCCATCTCGCCGGCCTCCACGAACCCCAAGGTCACGAAGGACGGCGACAAGACGCGCGCGTACATGTTCCGCGTCTGCTTCATCGACCCGTTCCAGGGCACCGTGATGGCGAAGTACGCGCGCGAGACCCTGAAGGTGAAGCGCGCCGCGATCATGCGCGACGTGGGCAACGACTACTCGATGGGCCTCGCCGACTACTTCGCGAAGACCTTCAAGGAGCTCGGCGGCGAGATCGTGCTCGACGTGAGCTACAAGGCCGGCGACCAGGACTTCAAGGCGCAGCTCACCAAGGTGAAGTTCGCGAAGCCCGAGATCGTGTACGTGCCCGGCTACTACACCGACGTGGCGCTCATCGGTCGCCAGAGCCGCGAGCTCGGCGTGAAGGTCGCGCTCGCGGGCGGCGACGGCTGGGACTCGGCGAAGCTCTACGAGATCGCGCAGGGCGCGCTCGACGGCAGCTTCTTCACGAACCACTACTCGGTCGAGAACCCTTCGCCGGTGGTCCAGGAGTTCGCGAAGAAGTACGAGGCCGCGTACCACGCGAAGCCCGACGCGTTCGGCGCGCTCGGCTACGACGCGGCGCTCCTCGCCATCGACGCGATGAAGCGCGCCTCGGACCTCACGCCGACGGCGATCCGCGACGCCATCGAGAAGACCACGTCGCTGCAGGGCGTCACCGGCACCATCCGCCTCGACGCCGACCACAACCCGGTGAAGTCGGCGGTCATCATCGGCATCCAGAAGAACGCGCCGAAGTACGTGGCGACCGTCGAGCCGTAACGCGGCGGACGTCCAGCGTGGCAGCACCGAGAGGCCCCCGGTTCGCCGGGGGCCTTTCCTTTGGGTGCGCGTCGTGTGGACGGCCGGGGCCGCCCGACGGGCGAGCGCTCGTGCCGTGCGTCCCGGCCGAGGCGGACCGCGCGGCGCGTTGACAGCGCGGCGGCGCGCAAACATCTGAGTGAGCGGCCCGCGCGATCTGCGGAGGCGAGAGGAGGGGACCGTGGCGAGCTCCACGTCCGTGCTCACGAAGGCGCAGCTCGAGACCCTACGCCGCGCGCTCGAGGTCGAGCGCGAGAGGATCGCCCGCGTGCTGGCGGCGCCCGCGGGCGCCGCGCCGTCGGACGACGAGCGCACCGAGCTCGAGGAGGTGGCGCAGCGCTCGACGGAGGGAGAGCACCAGCAGAGGGTCGTCGAGCGCGAGCGCGCGCTCCTCGCCGAGGTCGAGCGAGCCCTCGCGAAGCTCGACGCGGGGACGTACGGCGTGAGCGAGCGGAGCGGCGCGCCCATCCCGTTCGAGCGGCTTCGCTCGGTGCCCTGGGCGCGCGCCGACGTGGACGAGGACTGAAGGTGGCGCGCGAGGAGCGGGCGCAGGGCGCACACGCGGGCCACGGGCACGGCGCGCACGGGCACGCGCACGGGATGCCCGGGCCCGCCGCGCCCGAGCGTGCCGCGGCGGAGCACGCGCACGGCGGGCACGACCGCCACGCCGGCCACAGCGTGGCGATGTTCCGCAGCCGCTTCTGGATCGCGCTCGCCCTCACGATCCCCACCGTCCTGTGGGGCCACATGCTCACCTCGGTGACCGGCTGGCACGCCCCCGCGTTCCCGGGGTCGACGTGGATCCCGCCGCTCCTCGGGGCGGTCGTGTTCGTCTACGGAGGCCTGCCGTTCCTCCAGGGCGCCGTCCGCGAGGTGAAGGACCGCCTCCCGGGCATGATGACGCTCATCGCGCTCGCGATCGGCGTCGCGTTCGTCTTCAGCGCCGCGGTGACGCTCGGCTACCCCGGGATGCCGTTGTGGGAGGAGCTCGCCACCCTCGTCACGGTGATGCTGCTCGGCCACTGGATCGAGATGCGGTCCATCACCCAGGCCCAGGGCGCGCTGAAGGAGCTCGCGAAGCTCCTCCCCTCGGCGGCGGTGCGCGTCGTGGACGGGCGCGAGGAGGAGGTCCCTCTCGCCGCGCTGCGTGACGGCGACCTCGTGCTCGTCCGGCCCGGCGCGCGCGTGCCCGCCGACGGGCGCGTCCAGTCCGGCGAGAGCGCCGTCGACGAGTCGATGATCACCGGCGAGTCCCGCCCGGTGAAGAAGCGGCCTGGCGACGGCGTCATCGCCGGTACGGTGAACGGCGCCGGATCCCTGCGCGCGCAGGTGACAGGCACGGGGGAGCGGACCGCGCTCGCCGGGATCATGCGGCTGGTGGAGCACGCGCAGACCTCGCGCTCGCGCGCGCAGGCGCTGGCGGACCGCGCCGCCTTCCTGCTCACGATCGCCGCCATCGCGGCGGCGCTCCTCACCACGCTGGCGTGGCGGCTCGCCGGCGCGCCCGGCGCGTTCGTGGTCGAGCGGGTGGTGACGGTCCTCGTCATCGCCTGCCCGCACGCCCTCGGGCTCGCCATCCCGCTCGTCATCGCCATCTCGACCACCCTCGGCGCGCGCTCGGGCCTGCTCGTGCGCGATCGGCGGGGGCTCGAGGAGGCGAGGCGCCTGACCACGATCGTCTTCGACAAGACGGGGACGCTCACCCTCGGCGAGCACCGCGTGGTCGGCGTGCGGTCCACCGCCGGGATGGGCGAGGACGAGGCGCTGCGCGTGGCCGCCGCCGTGGAGCGCGACTCGGAGCACCCGGTCGCACAGGCCGTGGTGCGCACGGCGCGCGAGCGCGGCCTCGCCATCCCCGAGGCGCAGGCGTTCGCGGCCATCCCGGGCCACGGCGTGCGCGCGCGGGTGGACGGGCGCGTGCGGCACGTCGGCGGGCCGAACCTGCTCCGGCGGCTCGGCGTCGCGCCCCTCGCCGAGCTCGACGCGTTCTCGCGCGAGGCCGCGGAGCGCGGCCAGTCCGTGGTGTTCCTGGTCGAGGAGGGGAGGGCGGTCGCGGCGTTCGCGGTCGCGGACGCGGTGCGGCCCGAGTCCCCGGCCGCGGTCCGCCGCCTCCACGAGATGGGGCTCGAGGTCGCGATGCTCACCGGCGACTCGCGCGCGGTGGCGACCGCGGTGGCCGGAGAGCTCGGGATCGACGCCGTCCACGCGGAGGTGCTCCCTGATCGCAAGTCCGAGGTCATCGAGGCGCTGCAGCGGAGCGGCAAGCGCGTCGCGATGGTCGGGGATGGGGTCAACGACGCGCCGGCCCTGGTGACCGCGGACGTCGGCATCGCCGTCGGGGCCGGGACGGACGTGGCGGTCGAGGCCGGCGACATCGTGCTCGTCCGGAGCGACCCGCGCGACGTGCCGCGGATCGTCGCGCTCAGCCGGGCGACGTACCGCAAGATGATCCAGAACCTCTGGTGGGCCGCCGGCTACAACGTCGTCGCGATCCCGCTCGCCGCGGGCGTCCTCGCGCCGTGGGGCATCCTCCTCCCGCCGGCCATCGGCGCGGTGCTCATGTCCGTCAGCACCGTGGTCGTCGCCGTGAACGCCCAGCTCCTGCGGCGCGCACGGCTGTGACCCCCTCCGCAGCCCCCCGGCTTCGCTCGGATGGATCCCATGGCGGGTCCACCCGAGCGAAGCCCGCGTCAGGCGATCACGCCTTGCAGCACGTGCACGTGGCGCGGTCGTGGGTGCGCCGCTCGCGTGCCGCGACCGCGGACGTCCTCTCCTCCGGGGCCGCGTAGCGCGTGTCGTCGTACGGGGAGCCGACCCCGGTCGCGCCGTCGGGCCGGGCGAGGGCGACGTCGAAGGAGGAGCGAGAGATGTCGCCGTAGGTGACGTCGTCGTGCGAGCCCGCGTGAGGCGGCAGGTCCGACGCGGCGGCGACCGACGCCGTCATGAGTGCTGCGAGGCCGAAAGGGATGGGGCGGGCGAGCATGTGCGGCTTCTCCTTGAGAACGGGTTCGAGCGATCGAGACTGCGACCCCCGTGCCAGCTCGAGCGCGCACCCGCCGCGCTCCGCCCGCCCGCCAATCGCGGGGATCGTGGCGACGGACGACGGCCGCGGCGGGGCCGGAGCGGTCACGCTGTCACCGGCTCGGTCACGGCGAAGGGCGCGTCACCTCCACTCTGCGGTGACGGCCGTGCGAGCGACGGGATGGGCCCGGGCTCCCTCCTCGTGGCCAGCCTCGCGGCTCGGTTGACAGCCCCGGCCCGCGGAGACATCTCACGCGCTGGGGCGCGGGCGTCGAACGCGCGCCGGAGAGGGAGGCCGCCCGTGGCCGAGGAGCGACGCATCCGCAAGGTCGTGAAGAGCCGGTCCACGGTCGAGGGGGCCGGCGTCCACCTCCGCCGCGCCATCGGCTTCGGTCCCCCGGAGCTCTACGACCCCTTCCTGCTGCTCGACGACTTCCGCTCGGACGAGCCGGAGCACTACCGGAAAGGCTTTCCCTGGCACCCGCACCGGGGCATGGAGACCATCACCTACGTCGTGCGCGGCGAGGTGGAGCACGGCGACAGCCTCGGTAACCGCGGCGTGATCTCCCCGGGGGACGTGCAGTGGATGACCGCCGGAAGCGGGATCATCCACCAGGAGATGCCGAAGGGGGATCCTTCGGGCGCGATGTACGGCTTCCAGCTATGGGCGAACCTGCCGGCCGTGGACAAGATGATGGCCCCACGCTACCGGGGCATCTCGGCGGCGCAGATCCCCGAGGTGAAGGACGGGAGCGGCGCCACGATCAAGGTGATCGCCGGCGCCGTGAACCGGATCACCGGGCCGGTGACCGACGTGGTGACGCAGCCCGAGTACCTCGACGTCACCGTGCCGCCGGGCGTCACCTTCTCCCGCGAGACGCCGCGTGGACACACGGTCTTCGCGTACGTCTTCGGCGGCGAGGCCATGTTCGGCCCGCAGCGGGATCCCTACTCCTACGAGGCCGAGGGGGCGGGCTACTTCGACTTGAAGCGCGACGCCCTCATCGACGACGGGCACCTCGTGCTCTTCGGCGACGGAGATGCGGTGGCCGTCACGACCGAGGCGCAGCCGGTGCGGTTCCTGCTCGTCTCGGGGAAGCCGATCGGCGAGCCCGTCGCCTGGTACGGGCCGATCGTGATGAATACGCAGGAGGAGCTGCGAACCGCGTTCGAGGAGCTCGAGGCGGGCACGTTCATCAAGGCCGGCAGGCGCTGAGGCCATGGGGCGCCCGCCGCTCGCGCCCGGAGAGCGCCGCCGTCGCGCGTGACAGGGCTGCCTCACCCCTTCACGGCGCGCCGGAGGTGCCCGAGCACGTCCATCCGGGTCACGAGCCCCACGAACGCGTCGCCGTCCATCACGATGGGGACGAGCCCCGCGGCGAACATCGGGAGCAGCTCGCGGAGCGGCGTCGAGGGCGACACCGTCTCGAGCCGCGTGGCCATGACGTCTCGCACCGGCTGCGCGAGGCGCCGCTCGTCCTCGAGGGCGGCGGACAGCAGGTCCGACTCGTCCACGATCCCGACGATGCGGCGGCCGTCGACGACCGGGAGCTGCGACACGTCGTTCGCCTTCATGCGGTTCAGCGCGACGAGGAGCGGGTCTCCGGGGCCGACCGTCACCACCGCGCGGTCCGCGAAGCGGCGCGTCACGAGATCCGTCAGGTCCCCCACGAGCGGCCGGGCGGAGAGCCCCTGGTCGAGCATCCAGAGGTCGTCGAACATCTTCGACAGGTACTTGTTCCCCGAGTCGCAGACGAGCGTGCAGACCCGCCGCGGGCGGTCCTGCTCGCGGCAGTAGCGGAGCGCGGCTGCGACGAGGGTGCCCGTGGAGGAGCCGCCGAGGAGGCCCTCCTTCCGCAGCAGGTCGCGGGCGGTCTCGAGGCTCTCCCGATCCGGGATCCGGTACGCCCGGCGCACGCGCGAGAGATCCGCGATGGGCGGCACGAAGTCCTCGCCGATGCCCTCGACGAGCCACGACCCCGCCTTGCCCACCGTGCCGGTCTCCACGAACCCCGCGAGGACGGAGCCCTCCGGGTCGGCGAGCACCATCTCGCAGGCGGGCATCGCCCGCGCGAAGTGGCGCGAGAGCCCGGTGAGGGTGCCGCCCGAGCCGACGCCGCAGACCATCGCGTCGAGCTTGCCGCCGAGCTGCTCCGCGATCTCGGGGCCCGTGGTGGTCTCGTGCGCGAGCGGGTTGGCCGGGTTCCCGAACTGGTTCACGTAGAACGCGCCCTCCTCCCGCGCGATCCGCTCGGCCAGGTCCTGGTAGTACTCCGGGTGACCCTTCTCGACGTCGGAGCGGGTCATCACGATCTCGGCGCCGAGCGCCTTGAGGTGCAGGATCTTCTCCCGGCTCATCTTGTCGGGGATGACGAGGGTGAGGCGGTACCCGCGCTGCGAGGCGACGAGCGCGAGCCCGAGGCCCGTGTTGCCCGCCGTCGCCTCCACGAGGTGCCGCTGCCCGGCGTGAAGCTTCCCGTCTCGCTCGGCGGCGGCGATCATCGAGACGCCGATGCGGTCCTTGATCGATCCGCCCGGGTTGGCGCTCTCGAGCTTGAGGTAGAGCTCGCACGGCCCGGTGTCGAGCTGGCGCACCCGGACCATCGGCGTGCCGCCGACGAGGGCGAGCGCGCCGTCTGCGGGGGAGGGGGCGGTGGGCGCGGGCATCTCGGGCTCCTTCGGGGGCGGTGGGGTCTGCCGGTCCTCGCGTCCGGTATACCCCACGACCGCGCCCGTCTCACGGGCCGGCGCGTCGAGCGCCCTGGCGGAGGGAGCGCGTCACAGGCCGCTCGCCGTGAGGCTGTCGAGCTCGTCC
The DNA here is from genome assembly GCF_022690695.1 of Anaeromyxobacter sp. SG17. Lineage (NCBI taxonomy): Bacteria > Pseudomonadati > Myxococcota > Myxococcia > Myxococcales > Anaeromyxobacteraceae > Anaeromyxobacter > Anaeromyxobacter sp. SG17. The sequence goes on along the minus strand of NZ_JALCYX010000001.1, from coordinate 118,679 downwards.
TCGCGCGAGGGGAACACGCGCACCCGGCGCGGGGAGAGGTGCACCGCGTCTCCGGGAGCGAGCGCGAGCGCCTCGCTCCGGCGGACGTCGAGCTCCGCCTCCACCATCCCGCCGAACCCTGGCGCCGACAGCTCGATCCGGACGGCGGCGCCGAGCGGCAGCACGCGGTCCACGTTCGCCGCGAACGAGCCGGGGACGGGGGCGCGGTGGACGTCGAGCTCGTGCGGACGGACGAAGACGTGTGCGCGCGCGCGGTGCGCCGCGGACGCGGGCGCCACGAGCTCGAGGTCGAGGCCGCTCACGAACGCGCGGTCGCCCTCGACCCAGCCCTTGAAGGCGTTCACCGCGCCGAGGAAGCGCATCACGAAGGCGCTCGCGGGCTCCTCGAACACCTGCGCCGGCGTCCCGACCTGCTCCACGCGCCCCGCGTTCATGAGCACCACGCGGTCGGCCACCTCGAACGCCTCCTCCTGGTCGTGCGTGACGAAGACGCTCGTGACGTGGAGCTCGTCGTGGAGGCGCCGCAGCCAGCGGCGCAGCTCCTGGCGCACGCGGGCGTCGAGCGCGCCGAAGGGCTCGTCGAGGAGCAGGATCCGCGGCTCGGTCGCGAGGGCACGCGCGAGCGCGACGCGCTGGCGCTGCCCGCCCGAGAGCTGCTGCGGATAACGTCCCTTGAGGCCCTCGAGCTGGACGAGGCGGAGCAGCTCGGCGACGCGCGCGGCCACCTGCGCCCTCGGGCGCCTCCGCACGCGCAGCGCGAACGCGACGTTCTCCTCCACGGTCATGTGCCGGAAGAGCGCGTAGTGCTGGAACACCACGCCCACGTTCCGCTCCCGCGCGCTCCGCGCGGAGACGTCCTCGCCGTCGTGCCGCACCTCGCCCGCGTCGGCGGACTCGAGCCCCGCGATGATCCGGAGCAGGGTCGTCTTCCCGCAGCCGGACGGGCCGAGCAGCGCGACGAGCTCGCCGTCGGGGATCTCGAGGGAGACGCCGCGCAGGACGGGGGTGGCGTCGAAGGCCTTCTCGACTTCGCGGACGACGATGCTCATGGGGCGCTCCGGACGGCGGACGGACGGGGGCGGTGGTGCCACTCGAGCGCCTTCTTCGCGACGAGCGTCACGAGGGCGAGCAGGAAGAGCAGGGACGCCACCGCGAACGCCGCCTGGAACGCGTACTCGCCGTACAGGATCTCGACCTGGAGCGGGACCGTGTTCGTGAGGCCGCGGATGTGCCCCGAGACGACGGAGACGGCGCCGAACTCGCCCATCGCCCGCGCGTTGCAGAGGATGACGCCGTAGAGCAGGCTCCACCTCACGTTCGGCAGGGTGACGCGGGTGAGGATCTGCCAGCCGCTCGCGCCCAGCACGAGCGCGGCCTCCTCCTCCTCCACGCCCTGGGCCTCCATGAACGGGATGAGCTCGCGCGCCACGAACGGAAACGTGACGAACACGGTCGCGAGGACGATGCCCGGGACGGCGAACACGACCTTGACGCCGTGCGCGAGGAGCCACGGGCCGAGCCAGCCGTGCGCGCCGAACAGGAGCACGGTGGCCATGCCCGAGACGACCGGCGAGACGCCGAACGGCAGATCGACGAGCGAGACGAGGACGCTCTTCCCCGCGTAGCGGAAGCGGGTCACGGACCAGGCGGCGGCGAGCCCGAAGAGCGCGTTGAGGGGCACCGCGATCGCCGCGACGAGCAGCGTGAGCCTCACCGCCGCGAGCGCCTCGGGGTCGGCGAGCGCCTTCCACCAGAGCGCGACGCCGCCGCGGAGCGCCTCGGCGATCACCGTCGCGGCAGGCACGAGCACGAACGCGCCGACGAAGAGGAGCGCGATGGCGACGAGGGCCCAGCGGACGAGCGCCGGGTCCTCCGTGGCGCGCCGGGGTCGCCGGCGCGGCGGCGCGGGGACCGCGGCGGGCCGGGAGGGCGCCGGGCGCGGCGGGGCCTCGCGATCGGGCGCCGGGACCGCGAGGGCGGGGGACGTCACGCCGCCCCCGCGCGCGTCCGCGTCCAGGCCTGGAGCCGGTTGATCGTGAGGAGCAGGACGAACGACGCGAGGAGCAGCACCGTCGCGAGCGCGGCCGCGCCGGCGTAGTCGAACTGCTCGAGGCGCGTCATGACGAGGAGCGGCGCGATCTCGGTCCGCATCGGCATGTTCCCGGAGATGAAGACGATCGAGCCGTACTCGCCGAGCCCCCGGGCGAACGCGAGCGCGAACCCGGTGGTGGCGGCGGGGACGAGCGCGGGCAAGAGGACGTGGCGGAACGTCTCCCAGCGCGACGCGCCGAGCACCGCCGCGGCCTCCTCCACCTCGGGATCGAGGTCCTCGAGGACCGGCTGCAAGGTCCGGATCACGAACGGCAGGCCGATGAAGGTGAGCGCGAGGGTCACGCCGAGGGGCGAGAAGGCGACCCGGACGCCGGCCGCCTCGAGGTGCCGCCCGATGAAGCCGGTGGGACCGTACACGGCGGTGAGCGCGATGCCGCTCACCGCGGTCGGGAGCGCGAACGGCAGGTCCACCAGCGCGTCCACGAAGGCGCGACCGGGGAAGCGGTAGCGCGCGAGCACCCACGCCACGAGCCCCCCGAAGACCACGTTCGCGGCGGCCGCGAGGAGCGACGCGCCGAAGCTGAGCCGGTAGGAGGCGAGCGCGCGCGGCGACGCGACGACCTTCCAGGCCTCCTGCCACCCGAGGCTGCTCGAGCGGAGCGCGACGGCCGACAGCGGCACGAGCACCACGAGGCACAGGTACAGCACGGTGAACCCCGTCGAGAGCCCGAACCCGGGCAGCACACCGCGGCGGGCGTCGGCGCTCACGAGGCGCGCTCCGCGGCGGCGGGCGGGGCCGCCGCGCGGACGAGCCCGCGCGCGCGGAGGTGCTCGAGGATGCGGCCAGCGGACTCCTCGATCGACTCGACGTCCGTCCGGACGACGACGTCGGGCCGCTCGGGCGCCTCGTAGGGATCGGACACGCCCGTGAAGCGCGCGAGCTCGCCGGCGAGGGCCTTGCGGTAGAGCCCCTTCACGTCGCGCGCCGCGAGCGCCGCCACCGGCGCGGACACGAACACCTCCACGAACGGGACGCCGTCGCGCTCGGCGAGCGACCGCACCTCGTCCCGGGTCGCGGCGTAGGGCGAGATCGCCGCCGTGACGGCGGCGGTCCCGTTCCGCGCGAGCAGGCGCGCGACGAACCCGATGCGACGGACGTTCGTGTCGCGGTCCTCCTTCGTGAACCCGAGCCCGGCCGAGAGGTAGGCGCGGACCTCGTCGCCGTCGAGGATCTCGACCGGCCGCTCCGAGGCGAGCGAGCACCGGAGCGCGCGCGACAGCGTGCTCTTGCCCGCGCCGGAGAGACCGGTGAGCCACAGGATGAAGCCTCGGCGCTCGGGTGCGAGGGGAAGGGTCGAGGTCGAGGTCGAGGTCGAGGTCGAGGTCGAGGTCGAGGTCGAGGTCGAGGTCGAGGTCGCGGTCGAGGTCGCGGTCGTTCGTGCCGCCGGCCTCGCGTGCAGCCCGCACTCCTTCTTCGACCGGCCGCGCCAGCGGCCGGCGCGCGGGTCCTCGCCCGCGCCGACGGGCGTCGTGCAGGGCGCGCAGCCGATGCTCGCGTAGCCCTGGTCGTGCAGCGGGCTCGTCGGCACCTCGTGCGCGCGCACGTGCCGCCACACGTCGGCGCTCGACCACGCGGCGAGCGGGTTCACCTTCACGAGCCCGAACTTCTCGTCCCACTCGAGGATCGCCGCGGTCGCGCGGTCGGCGGTCTGGTCGCGGCGGATCGCGGTCACCCAGGCGTCGAAGCGGGCGAGCTCGGCGCGGAGCGGCAGCACCTTGCGGAGCTCGCAGCAGCGATCCGGATCGGCCTCCCACGGCGGGGGCGCGCCGTCGGGCACGAGCTCGTCCGCCGCGGCGCTCGCCACCCGCCGGATGGCGATCCCGTACCGCGCCTCGAGCCGGTTCCAGAGCGCGTAGGTCTCGGGGAAGAGGGCGCCCGTGTCGAGGGTGAACACGTCGATGGGGAGCCCCGCGCGCGCGGCGACGTCGAGGAGCACGCACCCCTCTGGACCGAAGCCGGTCGCGAAGCCGACGCGACCGCGCGGGAAGGCGGCGGTGACCTCCGCGAGGATCTCCGCCGGGTGCTTCCCCTCCAGGTCTCGCGCCCAGCGGGCGAGCTCCTCGCGCGTGCGGCCGCTCACAGGATCATCCCCGCCGCCACGGTGTCGTTCGTCGCCTCGTCGATCAGGATGAACGCGCCCGTGGCGCGGCTGTCCGCGTAGCGATCGGCGGCGACGGGCTGCGCGAGCCGCAGCGACACGCGCGCGATGTCGTTCATGCCGAGCGCGGCGGCGGGCGCCTCGGCGAGCTCCGCGAGGTCCACGCGGTAGGCGAGCTCGGCGAGCGTGGCGCGCACCTCGCGCGTCCCGTGGCGGAGGAGCACCCTCCGGCCCGCCTGGGCGGGCCGCTCCGAGAGCCAGCAGAGCGTCGCGTCGAGCTTGCGGGTCGGCTCCGGCGCCTCGCCCGCGCGGACGAGGAGATCGCCGCGCGAGACGTCGACGGCGTCCTCCAGGAGGATCGTGACCGACTGGCCCGCGAAGGCGCGCGCGAGCGGCGCGTCGTGAAGGAGGAGCTGCTTCACGCGCGTCGTCTGGCCGGAGGGGAGGACCTGCACGGCGTCGCCGGGGCGGACCTCGCCGGACTCGACGCGGCCCGTGTACCCGCGGAAGTCGTGGTGCTCGAGCGTCTGCGGCCGGCACACCCACTGGACGGGGAACCGGAACCGCCCCTGCGACGCGTCGCGCGCGGGCGGCGCCTCCTCGAGCAGCTCGAGCAGCGTCGGGCCCTGATACCAGGGGAGGTTCGCGCCGCGCTCCACGACCATGTCGCCCGCGAGCGCCGACATCGGGACGAAGTGCACGCCGTCCCTGATCCCGAGCTTCGCCGCGAAGGCGAGGTAGTCGGCGCGGATGCGCTCGAAGACGTCGGGCGAGTAGCCGACGAGGTCCATCTTGTTCACGGCGACCACGAGGTGCGGGATCCCCACGAGGTGCGCGAGGTACGAGTGGCGGCGCGTCTGCGTGAGCACGCCCTTGCGCGCGTCGACGAGGATGACGGCGAGGTCCGCCGTGGAGGCGGCGGTGACCATGTTCCGCGTGTACTGCTCGTGCCCGGGGGCGTCGGCGATGATGTACTTGCGCGTCCCGGTGGAGAAGTAGCGGTGCGCGACGTCGATCGTGATGCCCTGCTCGCGCTCGGCCTGGAGGCCGTCGGTGAGGAGCGAGAGGTCCACCGCCTCGAGGCCGCGCCTGCGCGAGGTGCGCTCGATGGCGTGCAGCGCGTCGGCGAGGATGGAGCGCGTGTCGAGGAGGAGCCGCCCGATGAGCGTGCTCTTGCCGTCGTCGACGCTGCCGCAGGTGAGGAAGCGGAGGAGGCCGTCCGCGGCGGGGGCGGAGAGCCGTTCGGCGGCGAGCATCAGAAGTACCCCTCCTTCTTGCGCTGCTCCATCGAGGCGTCGGAGGTCTGGTCGTCGAGGCGGGTCGCGCCTCGCTCGGTGATCGTGGTGGTGGCGGTCTCCGCGACGATCTTCGCGAGCGTGTCGGCGGTGGACTCGACCGGCGCGGTGCAGGTGATGTCTCCGACCGTGCGGAACCGGACCGAGACCTCCTCGACCGCCTCGCCGGGCCGCGCCGGGGTGAGCGGCGTCACGGGCACGAGCGCGCCGCCGCGCCGGACGACCGGGCGCCGGTGGGCGAAGTAGATGGACGGGATCTCGAGCCGCTCGCGCGCGATGTACTGCCACACGTCGAGCTCGGTCCAGTTGGAGATCGGGAAGACGCGCACGTTCTCGCCCTTGTGGACGCGCGCGTTGTAGAGGCTCCAGAGCTCGGGGCGCTGGTTCTTGGGATCCCAGCCGCCGAACTCGTCGCGGAACGAGAACACGCGCTCCTTCGCGCGCGCCTTCTCCTCGTCGCGGCGCGCGCCGCCGATGCACGCGTCCAGCTCGAGCTCGGCGATCGCGTCGAGCAGCGTCACCGACTGGTGCTTGTTGCGCGACTCCTGCGGGTGCTTCAGCACGACGCGGCCCGCGCGGATGGAGTCCTCTACCGAGCGGACCACGAGCCGCTCGCGCAGCTCCGCCGCGCGGCGGTCGCGGAACGCGAGGACCTCCGGGTAGTTGTGTCCGGTGTCGATGTGCAGGAGCGGGAAGGGGAAGCGCCCCGGCCGGAAGGCCTTCTCGGCCAGCCGGAGGAGGCAGATCGAGTCCTTGCCGCCGGAGAAGAGCAGCGCGGGGCTCGCGCACTGACCGGCGACCTCCCGCAGGACGTGGATCGCCTCCGCCTCCAGCCAGTCCAGGTGCGAGAGCGTGCTCGCGGGGTACGTCGGGACGACCGCCATGCCTGCCCGTTTCCACACGGGGGCGCGCCGTCGGGATGGCGGCGCGCCGTCCGTGATAACGGAGGCATCCTAGATAACGGAGAGGTGTCAGGTCAAGCGGACGCCGGCTCGGGACCCGGTCACCGCGAGGACGCCGGCGTACAGCTGGGGAATCCCGCAGAGATCCGGGTCGGCCGCCGGCGTCACTGGATCACGCCGTTGGAGCGCGCCAGCTGGTCGACGAGCGGCTGCATGTCGGCCATCGTCACGCCCGACCTGTTGACGGACGTGTCGCCGACGAACGTGGTCATCGCCGTCGCCAGGCCGGACGTACCGACCGTGGGCTGCATCATGCCGCCGCCGCCCATCATCCCGCCCATCCCGGTCATGGAGATGGGCGTCGTCCCCATCATGCCGTTCATCACGCCATCCGAGGCGTCGTCCATCATGACCGTGACGATGCCAGAGGACGTGGTCATCCCGATCATCTGGGCGTACTGCGACATGGCCGCGATGGACATCCCGTAGTTCCTGCTGTTCGCGTCCGCCGAGGAGCCGGAGCCCGCGACCGAGGGATCCATGGGCGCGGTCGTCAGGAGGTCGCCGCACGAGAAGTAGGTGGCGACGGCCGAGTTCGCCGCCGCGATGTTCTCGGCGCTCGAGCCCCCCGTCATCGCCTGCGCCCGGAGCTCGGCCATGGAGGTGAGCGGGGTCACCTGGATGTCGCTCATGCCCGCAGCGGCCGCGGGGATCCCCGCCGTCAGCACGTCGCGCGGGAGCATCGTCATCCTGGAGCCCGTCGCCTCGTCCGCGTACGACGCGCCGCTCACCCGCAACATCATCGGCCCCGTGTACGAGCCGAGCGGCAGGCTGAAGCTCCCCGTCGAGTCCAGCGCGGCGCTGGCGATCATCGCGCCGACCTGGCCGTTCTGGACAGCGAACGCGCCGATCGTCCCGCCCGACATCGTGCCCATGAAGGCCCTGCCGGTCAGCATGCCGCTCGTCGTCCCGGTGCCGGTCCCCGAGAGCTGGCCGTCGGAGAGGCGCAGCCTGTCCATGAGCGCCTGCATGTCCGCCAGCGCCACGCCCGACCTGTTCATCCCGGAGCTCACGAAGCGTGACATGGCGTCCGCGAGATCGGCCGTGCCGGCCGAGGGCGCGAGGCTGCCGCCCATCCCGCTCATCGAGACCGCCGTCGATCCCGACATGCCGTTCATGACGCCGTCGGAGGCGTCGCGCATCATCGCCGTGACGACGCCCGAGGACGAGGTGGTCATGCCGATCATGACCGCGTACTGCGACATGGCCGCGATCGTCATCCCGTAGTTCTTCATCTCCTGCGTCGCGGCTGCGCCGGAGCCCTGTACGAGCGGATTCATGGGCATCGTGTGCAGGAGGTCGCCGACCGAGAAGTAGCCGCCGAGCTCGGAGTTCGCGGTCCCGACGTTGGCCGCCGTCATCCCGCCCGGCATGCTCTGCGCACGAGCCTGGGCCATCGAGGTGAGCGGCGTCACCTGGACGTCCGCCGCCGCTCCCGCGTCGACGGCGGGCATCACGGCGGTCATGACGCTCCCCGCCTGCATCGTCATCGTCGCGCCGGTCGCCTCGTCCGTGTACGTCCCGCCGATCGCCTCGATCATGACGGGACCCGTGTGCGACCCGAGGGTCATCGTGAACCGTCCCTGCGCATCCGTCGCCGCCGTGCCGAGCTGCGCCGCCTTGGTGCCGTTCGCGACGGCGAACGCGGTCACCGCGGCGCCACCCACCGGCCCCTTCACGACGGTTCCACTGAGCGTGGCGCCCGAGGTGCCCGGCCCGCCGGTGTCGCCGCCGCCGCCGCACGCGGCGAGCAGGAGTCCCGCCCCGATCGCGAGCAGGGCGAGCGGTCGGGAGGCGCGGCGCACCGCGCCGAGAGCGGCGGGGAGGAATTCGGGGGGCGGACTTTTGAGGTCATTTCGCATGAGATCTCCTGACAGGGAGAACACGGCGTGTGGCGAAACGGTTCAGCTCGCTCGAGCCGCCGCAGCGCGCGCCTCCAGACGATCGCACCCCGCGGGCACCAGTGTCGCCGGCCTGGAGCTTCCGCGGCGGCGCGCTCCAAATCGCTTGGAACGCCAAAGGATCGCACGATGAGAGGCGCGCCGTGCAATGAGAGAAGGGGATCACGCATCGCCGCGTCCTCGCCCTCGCCGCCGGCGGCGCGGCGAGCGCCCGAGCGCTCGAAGAGGGTGCACTCGCCGAGCCGGCGGGGCCGCGCCACTACGTGGACGCGCGCCGCGCGCCTCCGCCGGACATGAGCCCCGAGGACTGTGGCGCGGAGCGTCTGGGCGCCGAGGACCTCGAGGCCCGCGGCGGGCGTTAGCAGGCGAGGGGGCGCTGGAGGACCGCGGATGCGAAGCGCGTGCTGGCTCGTGGGTGGGATCGGGCTCGTGATCATCGCCCTGGCGGCGCTCGGCAGCGCGCACGTGCTGCGCGGAGGGATCGCAGCGCGCGCACGGCCCTCGGCGCTCGAGGCGCGCGTCGCCCGCGCGTTGCGGGGCTGGGCGATCCCGGGGGAGGCGCGCGAGGCGACGAACCCGATCGCGCCGAGCCCGCGCGTGCTCGAGTCGGGGCTCGCGCACTTCGCAGACCACTGCGCCACCTGTCACGCGAACGACGGCAGCGGCCAGACCGAGCTCGGAAGGAGCCTCTATCCGCGCGCGCCCGACCTGCGCGCCGCGGAGACGCAGAGGCTCACGGACGGGGAGCTCTTCTACATCATCGAGAACGGCGTGCGGCTCACGGGGATGCCGGCGTGGGGCGGTCCGGGGACCGCGGAGGAGAGCTGGCACCTCGTCCACTTCATCCGCCACCTCCCGACGCTCACCGCCGAGGAAAGGGCGTCCATGGAGGCGCTCAACCCGAGGTCACCCGAAGAGTGGCGCGCCCTCCAGGAGGAGGACGCGTTCCTGCGCGGCGAGGAGCCGGCGGCGCGTCCGCCCGGGGACGGGGCCCACCCGCACGGGAAGGAGCACAGATGAAGCGCACGAGAACGCTCACGCTGCTGGCGACGCTGCTCACCGCACCGGCAGCGGCCGCGCACGAGCAGGGCGGCCGCGCGATGGGGGTCGTCGAGAGCGTCACCGCCCAGCAGCTCGTCGTGAAGACGGCCGACGGACACTCCGTCGCGTTCACGGTCACGCCGGAGACGCGATTCTTCCGGGGCGAGAAGCCGGCCAGGCGCGAGGACGTCCAGGTGGGGCAGCGCGCGGTGATCCGCGGGACGCACGTCGGCGAGCGCCTTCGCGCCGACACCGTGAAGCTCGGGGCCGCGAAGGCTCCGAGGTAGCCTCGGGGAGGTGGAGCATGCTCTCGCGTGCCAGGGATCCCGCCAGCGGGATGTCGGTGAATCCCGCGACGAGTCGCGAGCCGTCGGACCGACCGCATCCGCGGTGTGTCCGAGAAGATCGAATCCGCACGCTCGTACGCCGTCGCGCGCCGCACGAACCCGCTCGTCCCTTCCCTCACGCGTTCAACGGGCGCTGGCCTCGCGGGCACGGCCGCCCGCCCGCGGCGACAGCGCGACCCAGCCGGCCACGAGCAACGCCACCGCGACCGCGGTGGCCCCGACGCGAGAGGGGCCGCGCAGGAGCTGTCCGACGAGGACGAGCGCGAGCCCCGCGTACACCGGATCCACCCGCGGCGGAGCCGGAGCCTGCGACGCGGGCACGCCCAGCGCGGTGCGCCTGCGCGCGCGCGAGGGGCCCCCGGCGAGCAGGATCCCGGCGACGAGGAAGGCCGCCCCGGCGATGCGCTGGCTCATGGCGGGCACGCTCGCCGGCCCGAAAAGGCCGAGGGCCCCGAGCGCCTGCGCCGCCAGCGCGCCGGCGTACGCCGCGACGGCCAGCCACTCGCGCAACCGCCCCGGCGCGGCCAGACGGAAGCCGATGACGAGGAGCAGGGCCGAGATCGCGATCGCGAGGCTCCCGGCAGGCGATGTCAGCGCACTCAAGTCCGTGTCCCCCTGGCCGGCAACCCCGCCGCCCCCGGCCCGCCCCGCGACGGACCGGGTCCCGCGCCCCGGGAACGCGTGCCCGGCGCCGCGTTCTTCAGGCGGCGACCGCCGTGATCGTGTCCTCGTCGCTCACTTCCTTCTTCTTCCACAGGTAGTACACCGCGGGGTAGACGAGCAGCTCCATCAGGAACGAGGTCACGAGGCCGCCGATCATGGGCGCGGCGATGCGCTTCATGAGATCCGCGCCGGTGCCGACCGACCACATGATCGGCAAGAGGCCGATCATCGCGGCGAACACCGTCATGGCCTTGGGCCGCACGCGCTTCACGGCGCCGTGGACGATGGCCTCGACGAGGTCGCGCCTCGTGCGGAGCAGGCCCTTCGCCTTGTACTCGTCGTGGGAGAGGTCGAGGAAGAGGAGCATGAACACTCCCGTCTCGGCGTCGAGCCCCATGAGCGCGATGAGCCCGACCCACACCGCGATCGAGACGTTGTAGCCAAGCGCCCACAGGAGCCACACCGCGCCGACCGCCGAGAACGGCACCGCAGCCATGACGAGCGTGGCCTTGAACGACGACTTCGTGTTCATGTACAGCAGCCCGAAGATGAGCACGAGCGTCAGCGGAATGATGAGCTTCAGGCGCTCCTTCACGCGCAGCATGTTCTCGTACTGGCCGCTCCAGACCATGCTGTAGCCGGTCGGGAGCTTCAGCCCCGCCGCCACCGCCTTCTTCGCCTCCGTCACGTACGAGCCCACGTCGATCTTCGAGGTGTCGAAGTCCACGTACACGTAGCCGGCGAGGAGCCCGTTCTCGTCTCGGATCATCGACGGGCCCTGCGCGAGCACGACGTCGGCGATCTCCTCCATCGGGATCTGGCCCTGGCCGCCGGGCAGCGGCAGGAGCACCCGTCGCAGCGCCGACAGGTCCTCGCGGTAGTCGCGGGCGTAGCGCACGTTGATGCCGTAGCGCTCGCGCCCCTCCACCGTGGTGGACTGGTTGTCCCCGCCCACGGCCGTCATCACCATCATGTTCGCGTCGTCGACGGTGAGCCCGTAGCGGGCGAGCTGCTCGCGCTTAAGGACGAAGTCGAGGAAGTAGCCGCCCGCGACGCGCTCGGCGTAGGCGCTGCGGGTGCCGGGGACCTTCTGGATGATGGCCTCGGTCTCCTTCGCCACGCGCTCGATGGTCGCGAGATCCGCGCCGCTGATCTTGATCCCCACGGGCGTGCGGATGCCGGTCGAGAGCATGTCGAGGCGCCCCTTGATCGGCATCGTCCAGGCGTTCGAGATGCCGGGGAGCTGGAGCCTCGCGTTCATCTCGTTCTCGAGCTCCTCCTGCGTGATGCGATCGCGCCAGAACGGCCGGAGCAGGGACTTCGCCCACTCGGGCGCCCAGGAGGAGTACCAGCGCGGCGCCTCCCGCCACTCGGACTCGGGCTTCAGGATGATGGTGGTCTCCATCATCGTGAAGGGCGCCGGGTCGGTGGAGGTGTTGGCGCGGCCGGCCTTGCCGAACACGCGCTCCACCTCGGGGAACGTCTTCAGGATCTTGTCCTGGACCTGCAGCGCCTTCTGGGCCTCCGCGACGGACATGCCGGGCTCGACCGCGGAGGGCATGTAGAGGATCGTCCCCTCCCGCAGCGGCGGCATGAACTCGGAGCCGAGCGACAGGTACACCGGGATCGTGGTGAGGACGAGGGCGATGCTCGCCGCGATGGTCGCCTTCGGGTGGCGGAGCACGAACCGGCAGGGCGGCTCGTAGAGCCGGTGGAGGAGCTTCGAGATCGGGTGCGCCTCCTCCGAGTAGTACTTCCCGACCAGCGCCTGGTTCGCGATCCAGGCGAGCCAGCGCGGCCGGAACCTGAACTCGTCGATGCGCGCGAACAGCATCCGCATCGCGGGGTCGAGCGTGATGGCGAGGAACGCCGCGATCGCCATCGCCAGGTTCTTCGAGTAGGCGAGCGGGCGGAAGAGCCGGCCCTCCTGGTCCACCAGCGTGAACACGGGCATGAACGCGACCGCGATCACGAGGAGCGAGAAGAAGACGCCTGGCCCCACCTCGAGGAGCGCCTCGAGCCGGACGTGGTGGAAGTCGCCCTTCTTCCCGTCCTTCACCCAGTGGTGGATCTTGTTGTAGGCGTTCTCCACCTCGACGATGGCGCCGTCCACGAGCACGCCGATGGAGATGGCGATGCCCGCGAGCGACATCAGGTTCGCGTTGAGGCCCATCGCGTACATGGGGATGAACGCGAGCGCGACGGACACCGGGATGGTGACGATGGGGATGATGGCGGACGGGACGTGCCAGAGGAAGATGAGGATGATGATCGAGACGATGACGATCTCCTCGACGAGCTTCCCCTTCACCGTCTCGATGGCGTGGTCGATGAGCTCCGACCGGTCGTAGGTCGTCACCACCTCGACGCCCTTCGGCAGCGAGGGCTTCACCTCCTCGAGCTTCTTCTCGATGCGCTTGATGACGTTGAGCGCGTTCTCGCCCTGGCGCATCACCACGATGCCGCCGACGACGTCGCCCTCGCCGTCGAGGTCGGCCACGCCGCGGCGCATCTCGGGCCCGAGCGCGACCGTGGCGACGTCTTTCACGAGCACGGGCGTGCCGCCCTCCGAGCGCAAGACGAGGCTCTCGAGGTCCGAGATGTTCTTCACGTAGCCGCGGCCGCGGACCATGTACTCGCGGCCGCTGAACTCGACGAGGCGCCCCCCCACGTCGTTGTTGCCCTTGCGGACCGCGTTGATCACCGCCTCGAGCGGCAGCTTGTACGAGGCGAGGGCGTTCGGGTTCACGGTGATCTGGTACTGGCGGACCTGGCCGCCCACCGTCGCGACCTCGGAGACGCCGGGGACGCTCTGGACGGAGTAGCGCAGGAACCAGTCCTGGAACGAGCGCAGCTCGTCCGACGAGTGCTGCCCGCTGCGGTCGACGAGCGCGTACTGGTACACCCAGCCGACGCTCGACGCGTCGGGGCCGAGCTCCACCTTCACGTCCTGCGGGAGCTGGGAGGTGATCTTCGACAGGTACTCGAGGACGCGCGTTCGCGCCCAGTACATGTCGGTCCCGTCCTCGAAGATGACGTAGACGTAGCTGAACCCGAAGTCCGAGAAGCCGCGGATCGCCTTCACCTTCGGCGCGCCGAGGAGCGCGGTGGTGATGGGATAGGTGACCTGGTCCTCGATGATGTCCGGGCTCCGGTCCCAGCGCGAGTAGACGATCACCTGGGTGTCGGAGAGATCCGGCAGCGCGTCGAGCGGGATGTTCCGCATCGCCCAGACCGAGCCCATGAGGGCGACGATCGTGGCGGCGATGACGAGGTACCGGTTCTCCGCCGAGAAGCGGATGATTCGCTTGATCATGGGGCGCTACCGTCCGTGTCCCGCGTGCGGGTTCGCGGCGGGCGCCGCGGGGTCGGCGGCGGCCGGCGCCGGGCTGGAGGGGGGCGGCGCGGCCGTGGCGCCGCCGTGGCCCGCGTGCCCGGCGCTCGCGGGCGCGGCCGCGTCCGGGGACGCGAGGGCCGCGAGCGACGCGCGCAGGCGGGACTCCGAGTCGACGAGGAAGTTGGCGCGGGTCACGACCCCCTCGCCCGCCTCGACCCCGGAGACCACCTCGACGAACGCGGCGTCGCCGTCGCCGAGCTGCACCTCGCGCGGCTGGAACTTGCCGCCTCCGCGCGCGACGAAGACGACGCTCTTCGTCCCCGAGTGGATGACCGCGTCCGCGGGGATCCGCACGCCCTCGCGGCTCGTCCCCTGGAACACCACCTCCCCGAACATCTCCGGCTTGAGCTCGCCCTTGGGGTTCGGGACCTCCACCCGCACCTTCGCCGTGCGGCTCTTCGGATCGAGGAGCGGGTCGATGAACGCCACGCGCCCGTTGAAGGTGCGGTTCGGGAACGCCTTCAACGCGAGCGTGGCGGGCGTGCCGACCTTCACGTGCCGGAGGTCGGACTCGTACGCGTCGGCGAGCACCCACACGCGCGAGAGATCCACGATCTCGAAGGGCATGTCGCCCGCGTTCACCCGCATCCCCGGGACCACGTCCTTCTTGGTCAGGACGCCCCCGGCCGGCGAGTAGAACGTGAGGGTGCGCGTGGCTTCGCCGGTGCGCTCGATGCGGGCGATCTCCGAGCGCGGCACGTCCCACAGCTCGAGCTTGCGGCGCGCGGCGGCGACGAGGGCGTCGCCGTCCGAGCTCATGCCGCCCGACGCCGCGAGCCGCCTCCGCGTGTCGAGCGCGAGGAGGTACTCCTGCTGCGCGGCGAGGAGCTCGGGGCTGTAGATCGAGTAGAGGGGCTCCCCCGCCTTCACGGGGCGCCCGATGAAGTCCGCGTAGACCTTCTCCATGAAGCCGGAGAACTTCACGTTCACGTGGTGCACGCGGGTCTCGTCGACCGCCACCCGGCCGCTCGTGCGCCACGACCCGCCCACGGCTCCGCGCTCGGCGTGCGCCACCCTGAGCCCGATGAGCTGCTGGCGCGCGGCGTCGATGGTGACCGCCGAGAGCCCCTCGGGTGCGGGCTCGTCCGGCTCACCGGCGCCGGCGCCGGTCCCCTCCACCTTCACGAGCTTCATGCCGCAGATCGGGCAGTCGCCGGGGTGGTCCTGGACGATGCTCGGGTGCATGGGGCACTGCCACTGGTCCTTCTGCGGGGCGGTGGGCGCGCTGCTCTTCGGCGCGGCGCCGGCCCCGGCCGCCTCGACCTTGACGAGCTTCATGCCGCAGATCGGGCAGTCGCCGGGGTGGTCCTGGACGATGCTCGGGTGCATGGGGCACTGCCACTGCTCCTTCGCCGCCGTGGCCGCGCCGGCGTGGGCGTGGCCGTCGCCGGTCCCGCGCGTCGCCACGAAGAAGCCGGCGCCGCCGGCGACCGCCGCGGTGGCGAGGACGGCGAGCACGAGCGCAGGCAGGCCGAAGGTGCGGCGGTGAGCGGGGCTCGGGTGGTTCGTCTCGGTGTTCATCGTTTCTCCGTGTCTCACATCCCTGAGGTCATCGAGCCGGACGAGGAGGCCGCCGCCGCGGAGGGCGCGGCCGCCGCGCTCGCCACCCCCGCGCCTCCGCCGCCCGCGGCGCCCGCCCCGGGCACCCCGCCCGTCGCCATCGCTCCGCCGGCGCCCGGGGCGCCCACCGGATCCAGGCTCACCTCCGCCTCGCCGATGGCGATCCGCTGCGCTTCGGCGACCGCCCCGAGGAACCCGTCCTCGTCCGCGACGTAGCCGGCGTTCGCCTCGAGAACGGAGGCGAAGGTGACCTTGCCGACGCGGTACTGCGCGAGCGTGCTCTCGGCGGTCGCGCGCGACTGGACGAGCAGGCCCTCGCGGAAGAGGCGGGCGGTGTCCGCGACCGCCGCGTAGGCCGTGCGGCGCTCGGCGACGCGCAGCCGGAGGACCTGCTCGATCGCCTGGGCGGCGCTCGCGCCGGCCTCGGCCCGCGCCGCGCTCTCGGCGACCGCGCGGTTCTGCTTCCGGTGCGACCACACCGGCAACCCGATGGAGACGCTCGCCAGCCACATCGGCTCGAGCTGCCCGCGCGGCATGACGCCGGCGTTCACGCTCAGATCGGGGAACCGCTCGCGCCGCGCGAGCGCGACGGACTTCTCCGCCCGCGCCGACCCGAGCCTCGCCTGGGCCAGCTCCGGGCTGCGCGCGAGCGCGTCCGCGAGCGCGGCGTCGACGGCAGGGAGCTCCGGGAGCGTGAGGTCGCGCACGCTCGTCGAGGTCGGGATGGGCTCGTCGACGGGGCTGCCGCGCAGCCGGTTCAACGTCTGGACCGCGGTCCGCTCCTGCGCCTCGAGGCCGAAGCGCCGCTGGCGCAGCCGGTTCAGCTCGAGCTGGGCGCGGAGCACGTCGGACTGGGCGCCCTCGCCGGACTCGTAGCGCGACCGCGCGAAGCCGGCCGACGTGGTCCAGATCCCCTCGAGGCGCGCGAGCAGGTCCAGCCGATCCCGCGCGAGCAGGAGGTCGAGGTAGGCGCGGCGGACGTCGGCCTCCGTCGTCAGGCGGGCGCGGGAGAGCGAGGCGCCGGCCTCGTCGGCGGCGAGGCGCGCGACGTCGGTGCGCAGGCCGCGCTTGCCGGGCCAGGGGAGGCCCTGGCTCACCATCACCTGGTAGAAGCTCGTCTCCATCTTCCCGACCATGATCTCGCCGAAGCCGTCGTTCTGGATCCCGAGGGTCAGCACGGGATCGGGCAGCGCGCCGGCCTGGGGGATGCGCTCTCGCTCGGCGCGCGCGGCGGCGTCGGCCTGGCGGAGCTCGGGGCGAGCCGCGAGGCTCTGCTCGAGGAGGCCCGCGAGCACCGGATCGCTCGGGAGCACGAGGCCTGCGCCCGCCCCGGCCGGCGCGTCCGCGCGCGCCTGAGGCGCGAGGAGGAGCAGGGCGGCCATCGCTCGCACGAGAAGTCGTCGCGGGTGGCCCGTCGGATCGTGTGGTTGCATGGTCGCTGCCCCCTTTAGCACCTGGCATGCCATGGCCGGCCGAGCGCGGATCGCGCGAAACGGCGGCCCTCCGCGCGGCCGGAGGCGCCCCGGGGCCGGTCGCCCCGGCCAGCGCGGCCACACCGTAACCCGGCGGATCACGCCTCGGAGGTCGGGCCGACGGCCGGCGTGAGGCCCCTCACCCCGGCTGTCTCGGTGTCGCGACCGCAAGCTCCGCGTGGCTCGGCCGCCCGGGGGAATCCACCGGGAGTGGCGCCGTGTCGCCCGCTTGATGCAGGAAAGAGATCGGGATCGCCCTGGTGTACCGGTAGGAGCGGCGCGGGGTGAGGCGGAGCGGCGGGGAGGCGATCGCGCCGGAACAGGAGGAAGTCATGAGACTCGTGGCAGTGATGCTGGCAGGGCTCCTGGCAGCCCTGATCTCGACGAGCGTGGGGCTTGCGGCCGACCCCACGCGCGAGGACCGCATGATGAAGTTGCCGGAGACGCCGGCCGATCACGCGGCGCTCGCGAAGATCTACGACGAGAACGCGGCGGAGTGGCGGAAGGAAGCCGACATCCACCGGAAGATGGCGGCGGAGTACAAGAAGTCTCGGGGCGATCCCAAGGACGTCGCGACGATGGAGAAGCACTGCGCGCAGCTCGCCAAGGACGCGGACAAGCTGGCGGCGGACGCGAAGACGATGGCCGATTACCACCGGCTGCGCGGCAAGGAAGCGAAGTAGGCGGCGCTCGCGGCCGGCGAGGAGGTCGGGCCGCGGCAGCTCGGAGAGAAGACGACGGCCCGGCGCGAGACCTCCGCGCCGGGCCGATCGGAGCGTTACGGGACGAAGACCACGCCGCTGACGTGGTCCATGCCGCACGCGAAGCGGATCTCGCCCGACTTCGCCGGCACGAGCTCGACCGTGACCGCCTTGTCGAGCGGCAGCGGCTGGTTGATGCCGTGGTCCTTGATGACGATCTCCTTCGCGCACGTGCTGTTCGTCTTGCGCGTCACGACGAGGCGCAGCTTCTCGCCCTTCTTCGCCTTCACCTTCGACGGCTCGAAGCCGTTGTCCGTGACGGTGAGGTTCACCGTGCGGACGCCGTTCGCGACCGTGCCCTCGGCGATGCCCTGCGCCGCGCTCGCGGGCGCCGCGCCTTCGTGCATGGAGCCGTGCATGGAGCCGTGATCGTGCTGGGCGAGCGCCGGCGCCGCCGCGAAGGCGAACGCGGCCGCGACGGGCAGGAGGAAGGACTTGGTGGTCATCGGGGACTTCTCCAGTCGGATGTGCGTTCGCCTGGGCGGACGCGGTTCGGAGGGGCTGATAGCAGGAGGCGTGCCGACCAAATTCGCGCGAACGGGCCCGTATTCCCCGGGCGGCGGCCGCAGCGGAGGGGAGCGGCCGGCCACACTGTGACCGGCGCGGTCACGCAGGAGGGCAGGATGGGGAAGGGAAGCGATCCTCAGCCGAGCACCACCGACCGCATCGACAGCGACGCCATGTCGAACCCCACGATGGGGAAGCGCACCGGCTCCCCGGGGTCGCTCGCGCCGACCGCGTACAGGAGCGGGAGGTAGTGGTCGGGGGTGGGATGCGCCGCCTGCCCGAGGTCGCTCTCGAGCAGGCCGGCGAGGGCCGTCCGATCGTGGCGCGACACGGCGTCCGCGACCTCGGCGTCGAACGCGCGCGCCCAGTCCGGCGTCGTCGTGTCTCCGCGGGACCACGCCGAGAACGCGTGACGCAGGTTGTGGACGACGTTGCCGCTGCCCATGACGAGCACCCCCTCGTCGCGAAGCGGCGCGAGGGCGCGTCCGATGGCGAGGTGCTCGTTCGGAGCGAGCCGGCCGTCGACGCTGAGCTGGACGACGGGGAGGTCCGCCTCGGGCCGGAGGTGCACGAGCACGCTCCAGGTCCCGTGATCGAGCCCCCACTCCAGGCTCGGCGACGACCGCCGCTCGCCCACGAGCCCGACCACGTGCCGCGCCAGCGCGACGTCGCCGGGCGCCGGGTAGCGGACGCGGTAGAGCTCCTCGGGGAAGCCGCCGAAGTCGTGGAGGGTCTCGGGGCGGTCGTTCGCGGTGGTGTAGGTGCCGTCCACGTACCAGTGCGCGGAGATCGAGAGGATCGCCTTCGGCCGGGGGAGCTCCGCTGCGAGCGCCCGGAAGCCGCGGCTCCACGCGTTGTCCTCGATCGCGTTCATGGGATTGCCGTGGCCCACGAAGAGGACGGGCATGCGCCCGGTCGCATGGTGGGTGGGGTCGTGCATGGCTCTCGAGCCTTTCATCTAGCCGCGCGCCGGGGGCCCGCGCTCCCTGCCCGGCGCGCGAGCTCCGCGGCGAGCTCCGCCAGGCGCGCGCACCCGAGCGTCTCCTGCAGGGCGGGGAAGAGCGTCCGCTCCTCGAAGGCGGCGTGCTCCTCGAGCTTGCGCGCGAGGCTCGCGGCGACCGCCCCTCGCGCCGGCCCGGCCGCCGCGCGCAGCTCGCGCGCGAGACGGCGCAGCACCACGTGGTCGCCGAGCGTGAACACGATGACGGCGTCCGCCTCGGAGACGCGCCGCGCCAGCTCGGGCAGGAGCACGTCCTCCTCGCCGCGGCAGTGCGGCAGGATCTCCGCGTCCCACAGGTCGAGGAGCCGCTCGGCGCTCCTCGTCGCGTCGGCCGCGCCCAGGTCCGCGATCTTGGCGAGCCAGCGGGCGTGCTCGCCGGCGAGGCGGCGCAGCTCGGGGCAGAGCGTCACGACGCTAGCCGACCTTCGCAGCGGCCTGCTTGACGGCCTGCAGCTCGATCTCGACGTCCACGCGATCCGCGACGAGGACGCCGCCGGTCTCGAGGGCCTGGTTCCACGTGAGGCCGAAGTCCTTGCGGTTGAGGGAGGTGGTCGCGGTGAAGCCGCTCCGCTCGTTGCCCCACGGATCCTTGCCGCGGCCGCCGTACTCCACGTCGAGGACGACCTCGCGCGTGGTGTCGCGGATCGTGAGGTCGCCCGTGACGCGCAGCCGCTCCGGCGAGAGCACCTCGACGCGGCGGCTCCGGTACTTCAGCGCGGGGTGCTTCTGCGCGTCGAGGAAGTCCCCGGAGCGCAGGTGGGTGTCGCGGTCGGCGACGCCGGTGTCGATGCTCGCCGCCTCGATCTCGGCCTCGACCGTCGAGCGGGAGAGGTCCGCGGGGTCGAGCGCGAGCCTCGCGTTCCAGCGCGTGAACTTGCCGCGCACCTTGGAGATCACCATGTGCCGGACCGTGAAGTGGATGCCCGAGTGCGCGCCGTCGACCTGCCAGTTCTCCTGAGCCATCTTTTCTCCTGTCGCCCTTCCGGGCTCGTTGTCCGGGGATAGGAGATTGCACCTGGCGGGCCCACGGCCCCGGGGCAGTAAACTGTCGGAAACACTGGCGATCACGGAAGGGCCGGGATCGTGAACCGGCTCAGAATGATACGATCCGGCTCACTTCGATCAGGGCGGGAGACGGCCGATGCGCGCGATGGACCTCGATCTCAGGGAGCTGCTCACCTTCGATCCCGCGGGAGGGATCATCCGGTTCGCCGGGCAGCGCGCGCTCCTGCTCGACGCGGTGGCGCTCGGCATCCTGCGCAAGGAGCTCATCGACACCCTCGGCCTCACCGCGGCGCGCGGCATCCTCACGCGCTTCGGCTACGCCCACGGCTGGCGCACGGCGGAGAGCCTGCGCTCGGAGTTCCCGTGGGAGAGCGAGCGCGAGTGGCAGATCGCCGGCGGGCGGCTCCACATGCTGCAGGGGCTCGTGGTGATCGAGCAGCCGGTCCGATCCGCCTCCGACGGCCCCGCGCCCTTCGCAGAGGCGATCTGGCACGAGTCGTACGAGGCGGAGCAGCACCTCCTCCACCTCGGCCAGGCCGACGCGCCCGTCTGCTGGACGCTCGCCGGGTTCGCGAGCGGCTACCTCTCGTTCGCGAACGGCCGCGCGATCTACTGCGTCGAGGATCGCTGCCGCGGCGCGGGGGCGCCGGCCTGCCACCTCGTCGGCCGCTCGCGCGAGGAGTGGGGAGCGGCGATCGAGCCCGACCTCGAGTTCTACGACAAGGCGTCGGTGGACCGCGCGCTCGAGGGCGTCAGCGCCGCGCTGCGCAGCGCCGAGCGGCGGCTGCGCGCCCGCCGGCAGGAGCTCTCGCGCCTCGCCCCGGGCGCGGAGGAGCGCTCCGGCCTCGTCGTGCGGAGCGAGGCCATGCACCGCGTCCTCGACCTCGCGCTGCGCGTGGCGAAGGTCGAGTCCACCGCGCTCATCACGGGCGAGAGCGGGGTGGGCAAGGAGCGGATCGCCCGGCTCATCCACGAGGAGTCGCCCCGGGCCGGCCGCCCCTTCGTGGCGGTGAACTGCGGCGCGGTCACCGAGACCCTGCTCGAGAGCGAGCTGTTCGGCCACGCCCGGGGCGCCTTCACGGGCGCGGACCGCGATCGCGCGGGGCTCTTCGAGGCGGCGAACGGCGGGACGCTCTTCCTCGACGAGATCGGGGAGGTCTCGCCGGGCATGCAGGTGAAGCTGCTGCGGGCCCTGCAGGAGAGGGAGATCCGGCGCGTGGGAGAGACCCGCTCGCGCGCGGTGGACGCGCGGGTCGTGGCGGCCACGAACCGCAACCTCGCCGACGAGGTGGCGGCCGGCCGGTTCCGCCAGGACCTCTTCTACCGGCTGCGCGTGATCGAGCTGCGAGTGCCGCCGCTGCGCGAGCGGCCGGAGGACGTCCTGCCGCTCGCGCGGGTGTTCCTCGCGGAGACCGCGCGTCGCATGAAGCGGAGGCTCACCGGGTTCACGCCGCGCGCCGCCGATCAGCTCCTCCGCCACGACTGGCCCGGGAACGTCCGGGAGGTCCAGAACGCGATCGAGCACGCGGTCGCGCTCAGCGGGGGCAGCCGCGTGGACGTCGAGGATCTCCCGGAGGAGCTGCGGGCGGCGATGCCGCGGCCGAGGCCGGCGGGACGAACGCGCCCGCTCGAGGACGTCGAGCGCGAGTACATCCTCGCGGCGGTGGAGGGGGCGGGCGGGAACCGGACGCGCGCCGCCGCGGAGCTCGGGATCGGGCTCGCCACGCTCAAGCGGAAGCTGAAGCAGTACGGGGCGGAGGGCTCGGCGTCGCGGGGCGCGGAGGTCAGCCCTGCCGGCTCGCCGCCTCGGGCGTCACGCTGATCACCACGCAGGGCGCGAGCCGGACCACCTTCTCGGCGACGGAGCCGAGGATCGCGTGCTTCAGGCCGGACCGCGCGTGCGTCGCGATCACGATCGCGTCGAACGCGGCGCGGCGGGCGAGCTCCGTGATCTCCACGGCCGGCTCGCCCACCGAGGTGACCGCCTCGACCCGCCGTACGCCGAGCTCCTCGGCGGCGGTCTTCCACGCCTCGAGCGGCCGGTCGGCGGGCGCAGAGAGGTCGTGCGCGAGCTCGCCGGTGGGCTCGAGCATCCCCTCGGGGATCGACGAGCCCGGAACGTTGCGCACGTGGAGCAGCGTCAGCTCCGCGCCCAGCTCGCGCGCGAACGCCGAGGCGACGCGCAGCGCGGACTCCGAGGTCGGCGAGAAGTCCACCGGGCAGAGCAGCCTCTTCCAGCCCAGATCCGGCATGTTCGCCTCCGTTCCTGTGCACCCGGGGTGTAGTACGCCGGCGCTCCGCGCGCGCCGCCGGGTCGGGGCGCTCCCCGACGTGGCTCCTCAGCGGGCCGCCGACCGGCCGGCCTCCGCGGTCGCGGTGCGGCGGGCCGCCCGGGCGATCGCCGCGAGCGCCAGCCCCTCGAAGAGGAGGTGGCTGGCGAGGTGGCTCGTCAGGTCCGCGTGATCGAGCGGCGGACAGACCTCCACCACGTCCATGCCGACGAGGCGCAGCCCCGCGAGCGCGCGGAGCAGCCCCAGGGCCTCGCGCGAGGACAGCCCACCGGGTACCGGCGTGCCGGTGCCGGGGGCGAACGCGGGATCGACCGCGTCGACGTCGAAGGACACATAGGCTGGCCGCTCCCCGATCGCGAGGCGGAGCTCCTCGGCGAGCCGGCGGACGCCACGCTCGGAGATCACCTCCACGGGGTGGAGGCGCGCGCCGCGCGAGCGCCCGGGGTGTGCATCCTCCGCGCCGCCCCAGCTCCCCCGGATCCCGATCTGGTGGAGCTGCCCCTCCGCCACGAGCCCCTCGTCGAGCGCGTGTCGGAACGGCGTCCCGTGGTGGAAGCGCTCGCCCCAGGTCTCGGGCCCGGAGGTGTCGAGGTGCGCGTCGACGTGGACCACCGCCACGGGACCGTGGCGCGCGGCGACGGCGCGCAGGGCGGGGAGGGCGATGGAGTGATCTCCGCCCACGAGGAACGGCACGCAGCCCGCCGCGAGCACGCCCGCGACGGAGGCCTGCACCGCCTCGCGCATCGCCGCCGCGTCGAACGGCGGGAACACCACGTTGCCGCCGTCCACCGCGGGGAGCGCGTCGAACACCTGCAGCTCGTGGCCGGGGTGGTATCCCTGGACGAGCGCGCTCACGCGCCGCACCGCGAAGGGGGCGAGCCGCGCGCCGGGCTGGTAGGTGGTGCCGCCGTCGAACGAGACGCCGAGGAGGACCGCCGCCGTCCCCGGCGGGACCTTCGCGGCGGAAGCGGTGGGCAGCCGGAAGAACGGGATCTGCCCGCCGCTCAGGTACTCGAACGCGGATGCCTGTGGCATCAGGGCTCCTTCAGGAGACGTACGACCTCCGCATGGACCGCCTGCGCGAGGTCCCGGGCGCGATCGCCGGAGGTGGGGAGGATCGACGTGCCGAGTCGGACGACGGCGCGCGCGCGGCGGCGCGACGCGACCGTCAGGTAGTGCGGGAGGAACGTGGCGTCTCCGACCCACGCCAGGCTGGGGGGATCGTAGGCGAGCGCCACGGGGACGACGGGCACGCGGGCGCGAAGGGCGAGCCCGAACATCCCCGGCCGGAACGGCAGCACGTCCGTGCCGTCCGTCGTCGTGCCCTCGGGGAAGTTGAGCACGCTCACCCCGTGCGCGAGCGTCTCCGCCGCGGTGACGAGGGCGCGCGCGCCGCTCGCCGGATCGCTCCGGCAGACGAAGACCACCCCGAGCTCGCGCGCGATCGTGCCGATCACCGGCCAGCTCGCGACGTCGAGCTTGGAGACGGGCGCGCAGGGCAGCAGGCTCGCGACCACCAGCGGATCGAGCCAGCTCACGTGGTTCGCGGCGAGGATCACCGGCCCGAACGGCAGCGGACCGTCCGCCTCCACCTCGATGCCGTGGAGGTCGAGCACGCGGCGCGCCGCGTCCCGGAGGACGAGCGCGCGCTCTCGGGCGCCGTCCTGCGATGCGACGCTCGGGAGCCCGCGGACCCGGCCGGCCGTCTCGAGGGTGGTGAGGCCGAGCCCGGCGAGGCGCGCCCCCGCGCGCGCGACGCGCCGGGAGGCGGGGTCCCGGGCGGCGGGAGCGAGCCGGACGAGCTCGCTCATGCCGCCCCCGCGATCACCGCCTGGCGCTCCACGATCCCGAGCCTGCGCATGCGCGTCTCGAGGCGCTCGAACGCGGCCCGCTCGATGCGCGACACGATCCGCCGGTCGCCCGGTCCGTAGAAGTCCTCCCGGATCTCGACGTCGCGGGCGCCCAGCGCGGCGTGGAGCGCGCGCGCGGCGACGTTGTCCTCCTTCACCGTGAACCAGCACGCGTCGACGCGCGTCCCCAGCTCGGCGACGAGCGCGCGGAGGAGCTGGACGGCGACGCGAGACCCCTGCAGGTCGGGGGCGATCGCCAGGGTCGTGCAGTACGCCTCGCGCCCGCGCACGAAGCAGAGGACGTAGCCGACCGCGCGCCCCTTCTCCTCGGCGACGAAGCAGGTGTCCGCGAAGAACTCGCAGCAGAGCCGCACGTAGTACGGCCCGAGCACCGACTCGCCGTGCCCGCCGAAGACCTCCTCCTCGAGGCGCATCAGCTCGGCGAAGTCGTGGGACCGCAGGGGTCGGATACGGCGTTCGGTCATGGAGATCCTCCAGGGGGGGAGCGCGAACGGTAGGCGGGCTCCGTGAAAAGAGCGGGACGGGCACGCGACGGGGACGTGAACCCGTCCGCGGCGCGCGAATTCACGAGGGCGTGATCGTCCCGCCACCGGCGCGTCACCTGCGCGGAGTGAGCTGCCGGGGCAGGAGGACCGGTGGAGCGAACGCTCGCGCACATCTCGGATCTGCACCTCGGCCGCGACCGGCGGACGGACGCGAACGTGGCCCGGCTGGCGGTGGCCCTCCGCGAGGCCGAGGTGGACGCGGTGCTCGTGACGGGCGACGTCACCCACCGTGGACGCCGCGCCGAGCTGGCCGCCTTCGAGGCGATCTTCGCGCCGCTCCGCGACCGGACCGTCGTCGTGCCGGGCAACCACGACCGGCTCGGCGAGGACGTCGCGCGCCGCCTCATGCCGCCCGTCAGGGTGGCCGTCGAGGCGCGGCCCGGGCTGCACGTGGTCCGGCTCGACTCCACGGCCCCCCACAACCGGGCGCTCCTCTCGGCTCATGGCGAGCTCTCGGACGGCGACATCGCCGCGGTCGATTCCGCGGTGCGTGCGGCGCCGCCGGGCACGCTCGTCGCCCTCATGCTGCACCACCACCTGCTCCCGCTCCCGGAGGATCACCTCTCGGAGCGGCTCGCGAGCTGGCTCGGCTGGCCCAACGCGGCGGAGCTCGCCCGCGGGCGGGACCTGCTCGAGGCGCTCGCCGGCCGCTGCGATCTCGTCGCCCACGGTCACCGGCACGCGGCGTCCTCCGTCGTGCTGCCGTCCCGCGCCGGTCGGCCGCTCCACGTCATGAACGCGGGGAGCACGCCCGAGCTCTGCTCCTGCCGCGTGCTCGTCCACGCGCACGGCCGGATCGTCGCCGAGCGCCGGCTCGAGCTCGACCGCCCGAGCGCGGCGCCGGCCGCCCGGCCGCTGCCGGCCGCTGCCTGATGGCGCTGGCGCTGCCCGCGCGCGACGGGCACGCCCAGGCGAGCAACGCTGAACCGTCACCTGCCCGTCGCGGCGGAGCCACGCCGGCCGTCCAGGATCTTCCGGTGCGACGCCCGCGCGCGGCGTTCGCGGAACGGGAGACCTCCTTGCCGAGCCATCCGACCCTCGCTCTCTTCGCGGCCGCGGCGGTGGGCCTCGTCTTCCTCTCGGTGCAGTGCGTGGCCCTGCGGCGGCACCTGCGGGAGCCGGCCCGGACGCCGCGCCACACCCCGCCGATCTCCATCCTGAAGCCGCTCTGCGGGCTCGACGACGGCCTCGCCGCGAACCTCGCCTCGTTCGCCGCGCTCGACTACCCGGACTACGAGGTGCTCCTCGGCCTCCGGAGCGTCGAGGACCTCGCCCTCGGGCCCGCGCGCGAGGCGGCGCAGCGCTTCCCGGGCCGCTTCCGGATCGTCTTCCAGCGCGGTGAGCCGGGCCTGAACCCCAAGGTGAACCAGCTCGTCACGCTCGCGCGGGCCGCGCGGCACGGCGTGCTCGTGGTGTCCGACTCCAACGTGCGCGTCGAGCCCGGCTACCTCGCCGGCATCGCGGCCCTGCTCGAGGACGAGGCCGTCGGGCTCGTGACGCACCCCATCGCCGGCGTGGGCGAGGCGCGCGTCGGCTCGCTCCTCGATCACCTGCACCTCGCCGGCTCGGTCGCGCCGGGGGTGGTGGCCGCGAAGCGGCTCGTCGGTCGCGACATCGTGGTGGGGAAGTCGATGGCGTTCAGGCGGCGCGACCTCGAGGCGCTCGGGGGCTTCGAGGCGGTGAAGGACGTCCTCGCCGAGGACTACGTGCTCGGGCTCCTCGTGGGCCGCGCGCTCGGGAAGCGCGTCGCCGTCGGGCAGCGGCCGATCCAGAACGTGAGCGAGCGCCGGACGGTCCGGGACTTCGCGGCGCGCTACGCACGGTGGAGCGTGCTCCAGCGGCAGGCAGTGGGACCGTTCGTGTACTCCGCGCAGGCGCTCCTGAACCCGGTGCTGCTCGCCTCGGCGGCCGCCCTGCTCGAGCGCACGCCGGCCTCGCTCGGGCTCCTCGCGACGACCTGCGCGGCGAAGGCCGCGCTCGACGGGGCGTCGGCGCGGGCGCTCAGGCCGTGCGGCTTCCGGGTGCGCGAGCTCGCGCTCGTCCCGGCGAAGGACCTCGTCATCGGTGGGGCCTGGATGTGGGGACTCCTCCGCCGCGACGTGGCCTGGCGGGGCACGCGCCTCGTCGTGCGGCGCGGCACCCGCATCGAGCCCGCGACCCTCGCCGCGGTCGAGTGCGAGACGGCGGTGCGCGCGTGAGCCTCGCCTCCTCGCAGCCGCTGAGCCTGGGCGCCGCGGGTCGCCCGCCGGAGCGCGCCGACGGGACCCCCGACGCCGAGCGCGACGGGTCGCCGCCGTCACTCGGTCGGCTCCTCACCGGGGACGCGTGGGTCGCGCCCGAGGAGCGGGTGCAGGACGTGGCGCAGCTCTTCTTCGGACGGCCGGAGCTGGAGGCCGTCGCCCTCGTCGCCGACGAGCGCCCCGTGGGGCTCCTCACGCGCGGCCGGCTCCTCGTGAAGCTCGCGCGCAACTTCGGCCACGAGCTGTACGCGAAGAAGCCGGTGACCCGCATCGCCGACCTCGCCCCGCTCGTGCTGCCCCACGACGTCCCGCTCGCCACCGCGGTCGAGCGCGCGCTCGAGCGCGACGCGGCGTCGGTCTACGACGAGGTGATCGTCGTGGACGCGCTGGGCCGGTACCTCGGGTACTCCTCCGTTCGCGAGCTGGTGCAGGAGCAGGGCGCGGCCCTCGAGCGCACCGCGCTCGAGCGCGAGGCGGCGGTGGCGCGCGCGAGCGATCTCGAGAAGGTGGATGAGCTCCGGTCCCGGTTCCTCGCCCACGCCACCCACGAGCTCCGGTCGCCGGTGAACGCCATCGTGGCGCTCGCGGAGCTGGTGCGGATGGCCTGCGAGCGGGAGAACCTCGAGCAGGTGCGGGCGAAGCTGCCGATGCTGCTCCGCGCGGCCGCCACGCTCCGCGGCACCGTCAACAACATCCTCGACCTCTCGAAGGTGGAGGCGGGGCGGATGGACGTGTCGATCGGCCCGGTGGACCTCGCCGAGCTCGTGGCGGAGGTGGCGGCCACGGCGCGGCTGCTCCTGGGCGAGAAGCCGGTGAGGGTGGAGGTCGAGGCCGCCGGGGCGCCCGTCGTCGCCTCGGACGCGCAGAAGGTCCGCCAGATCCTCGTGAACCTCGTGTCGAACGCGGCGAAGTTCACCGACCGCGGCGCGATCCGCGTGAGGGTCGGGAGGGGGGAGGGGGGCGGCGCCGCGGTGTCCGTCGCCGACACCGGGTGCGGCATCGCCGAGGCGGATCTCCCGCGCCTGTTCGTCCCGTTCGGCCAGCTCGAGGACGCGGCCACGAAGTCGCACCCGGGGACGGGGCTCGGCCTCGTCATCACCCGCTCCCTCGCGGAGCTCCTCGGCGGCCGGGTCGAGGTCGCGAGCCGGCGAGGCGAGGGCAGCACGTTCACCGTTCACCTGCCGGGCACCCCGCCCCCGAGGAGAGCGCCATGAGCCGAGCCAGGATCCTCGTCGTGGACGACGACGAGATGCACCTCGTCTGCACGAAGGAGCTGCTGGAGGCGGAGGGCTACGAGGTCCTCGTCCACGTGGGCGCGTTCGGCGCCACGCAGCAGGTGCTCCTGAAC
The DNA here is from genome assembly GCF_022690695.1 of Anaeromyxobacter sp. SG17. Classification (NCBI taxonomy): domain Bacteria; kingdom Pseudomonadati; phylum Myxococcota; class Myxococcia; order Myxococcales; family Anaeromyxobacteraceae; genus Anaeromyxobacter; species Anaeromyxobacter sp. SG17. Next base: position 90,262 of record NZ_JALCYX010000001.1, on the reverse strand, counting down.
GCGCCCGACCTGGTCCTCGTGGACGTGAACATGCCGGCGCTCTCCGGCGAGGGGCTCGTGGCGGTCCTCCGGGGGCGGGAGAAGACGCGCGGCGTGCGCATCCTCCTCCACTCGTCCAACGACGAGCAGGCGCTCAGGAAGGTCGCGGCGAGGCTCGCGATCGACGGCTGGGTGCCGAAGGGCGATCCGGGAGAGCTGCGTCGCAGGGTCGCCGACGTGCTGCGCTCCGGCCAGGCAAGACCACGCTGATCGACCGCGCCTCGGCGACGGGGCTCTTCCGGGGGTCACGCCTTGACGCGTTCGCGCGGGGGCGCTCAACTCCGGGTCCATGACCTTCGCAGTCGCGGCCGACGCGTACGACCGGTACATCGGGCGTTACTCGCGCGAGCTCGCGCCGCGCTTCCTCGACTTCGCGGGCGTGCAGGCGGGGCCCGTGCTCGACGTGGGGTGCGGGCCGGGCGGGCTCACCGCCGTGATGGCGCAGCGCTTCGGGGCGGTGAAGGTCGCGGCGGTCGATCTCTCCGAGTCGTTCGTCGCCGCGTGCCGCACGCGCGTCCCGGGCGCCTACGTACGCCTCGCGTCCGCCGAGGCGCTCCCCTTCGCCGACGGCACGTTCGAGGCGGCCCTGTCGCAGCTCGTGCTGACCTTCGTCAAGGAGCCGGACCGGATGGCGGCCGAGCTGCGCCGGGTGGTCCGTCCCGGCGGCGTCGCGGCGGCCTGTACGTTCCAGGCGGAGGGCTTCGCCCTCGTCCGGACGTTCTGGGAGGCCGCGAGGCGCTTCGACCCGAACGCACCCGACGACGCCCGGCTCCCCTTCCGCCGCATGCCGGAGCTCGTCGCGCTGTGGGAGCGCGCCGGCCTCCGCGACGTCGCGACCGGCCACATCGACCTCGAGGAGCGCTACGCCGACTTCGACGATCTCTGGGCGCCGTTCGCCTTCGGGATCGGGCCGGCCGGCGGCTACCTCGTGGCCCAGCCCGAGGAGCGGCGCGCCGCGATCCGCGAGGCGTACCGCGAGCTCCTCGGCGCGCCGACCGCGCCGTTCTCGCTGCCCGCGCGCGTCATCGCGGTCCGCGGGCGGGTCTGACCGCGTCGCTCGCGGCGGCCCGCGCCGGGCCGTCGCACTCGCCGAGCACCCGCAGCCACTCCGACACCTGCCCGAACACGAGGAACGCGTCGTGGACGCGGCGCTGCCCGTTCTGCCCCCAGACGAAGCGCTGCTTCGGGTCCGCCAGCATCTCGTCCAGGACCTGCGCGAGCTCCTCGGGGTCGTCCGGGTGCGTGACGAGCCGGCCGTCCACGCCGTCGCGGATCTGCTGGCGCAGCCCCCAGGCCTGCGTCCCCAGGACCGGCACCGCCTTCCACATCGCCTCGGTGGCCGTGAGCCCGAAGCCCTCGCGCAGCGAGTTCTGCACCACGACCGTGGAGCAGCGCTGGAGGGCGTTCACCATGAGCGCGTTCTCCTTCACCGAGGCCATCGGCAGCGTCAGGACGGCCACGTCCGCCTGCGCGCCCGGCTCGAGGGCCCGGTACGCGGCGGTCAGCTCGGCCAGCACCTCGCGCGCCTCGGGATCGTCCTGGATCGCCGCGGGGTCCGGCCCGGCGAGCACGAGACGCACGATCTCCAGGCGGCGCCGGTGCCTCGGAGGGTGAGCCCCGTCGCCCGCGCGGCGCTTCAGGGCGAGGAACCCGTCGAGCAGCGGCCGGAACCCCTTCAGCCGATCCCAGCGGGAGACCTGGGTCACCACGGGGCGGAACAGGAGCCCGATGTCGCTCGGCTGATCCGCCGGCGCGAACGTGCCGTCGGACCGGAGCCGGAGCGCCGGGTGCGCGAACGGCGGGGTCAGCACGGGGTGGGCGCCGGCGACGAGCGCGGAGTTGCAGAGGACACCCACGAGCTTGTGGGGGGAGAGCTCGCGGTTCTTGTGGCCGAGCGGGTCGATGGTGGGGCGCATCACCGAGGCGCGCGCTGCGAGGAACCCGGGGACGTACTCGGGGGCCGAGAAGATCGCGTGATCGTGACGTTCGGCGTACGGCCGGAGGAAGGTCCACGCGGCGCTCGCGATGGGCGACTCCACCTCGAGGCCGATGTGGCAGCGCCAGATCGCGTGCAGCCCCGGCATCGCCTTCAGGAGCGCGCCCGCCCCGAGCGGCTGCGGATCGTGCACGACGAGGATGTCGCCCGGCGCGAGGAGCGGACGCAACGCGTGGGCGCACTCGCTGCTCACGCTCTCGTAGAGCTCCCGCTCCGAGGGACCGAGGCGCGGGTCGCCCTCTCCGTGGAGGAGCGCGTGGAGGCGCTTCGTGAGCGCGAAGAACTCCGGGCGGTCCGTCCGCATCACCACCCACTCGGTGGCGACCCCCAGCTCTCGCATGATGGAGATGAGCCGGGGCATCATCTCCGCGACGCCGCCGCCCTGCCGCGTCGAGCTCAGCATCCAGACCCTTCGCCCGGCGAGCTTCGGGACGCACGGCTCCGCCTCGGACCGAAGCTGCCGCACGCCTTCGGCGAGATGCAGGAACCGGGTGTAGTCGTCGAGCCCGACGTGCTCCTCGAGCTCGACCCGTTCGATCATGGCGCGCCTCGAGCAAGGGCCTGCTGGCCCGGGTGAACCCATCCCACGATCACCGCCGATCATTGTCACTCGCCCGACCCGCTCGCGCACGACCTCGGCGGAGCAGGTCGCTTCCCGATCCGTGTCCGCCGTGTCCGGGCGGCGCTCGCGCGCGACGTAACGGATCCCGCGGCCGGAGACACCCGGCGCCATGACCCGGGCAGCGCCCGCGATCCCGAACCCTCGGAGGACCAGATGGACAAGCGAAACCCAGCAGACGTCGAGCACCGCATCGCGAAGATCGAGGCCGCAGGCACCGCCATCCTGCGCTATGGAGTCGTGTTCCTGCTCCTCGCGTTCGGCGGGCTGAAGTTCGCCGGGTTCGAGGCGAAGGCGATCCAGCCGCTCGTCTCGAACAGCCCGTTCATGAGCTGGCTGTACGCGATCCTGAGCGTCCAGGGCGTCTCGAACCTCGTCGGCGTCATCGAGCTCGCGGCGGGGCTCCTCATCGCCTCGCGGCGCTTCTCGCCCGTGGCGTCGGCGATCGGCAGCGCGCTCGCGACCGTCATCTTCGCGACCACGCTCTCGTTCCTCTTCACGACGCCAGGCGGGCTGTCGCCGCAGGGCCCCGCGTTCGGCTTCCTCGTGAAGGACCTCGTCCTGCTCGGCGCGTCGGTGTACACGGCGGCCGAGGCGCTGCGCGCGGCCCGGGGCCGGACCGCGGTGGTCGCCCCGGCCCTCGCGGGGCTCGCGAAGCCTGCGTCCCACGCGGCGTCCTGAGCACGAGCGGCCGCAACGGGAGAGAGCCCGCCACGCCTCCCCCCGGAGCGGGCTCCCCCGGTCCGGCCGGCCGCGCACCTCGCGCGGCCCGGCCGGTCCGGGCCTTTGCGCGCCTCGGAGCGCCTCAGCCCGGGATCCCGGCGAGCCGCTCGAGCGCCGCGATCATCGTGCCGAGGAGCGCGTTCACGGGCGTCGCGATCCCGTGTCGCCGGCCGAGCTCGACGACCGCGCCGGCGAAGATCTCGACCTCGGTCTTCCGCCCGGCCTCCACGTCCTGGAGCATGGAGGTCTTCCCGCCCGGCGCGAGGGTCGCGAGGATGGGGAAGATGCGCTCCACGTCCTCGGGGCCGAGCGCGATCCCCTCGCGCGCGGAGAGCGCCACCACCTCCAGCGCCGCGGCGCGCGTGAGCTCGCGGATCTCCGGGACGGCGCCGAACGCGCGATAGGGGACCCGCAGGACGGCCGAGACCTGGTTCACCCCCACGTTGAGCATGAACTTCCACCACTGCTCGCGGAGGATGTCGGCGGGGACCACGGCGGGGATGCCGGCGCGCGCGAGGAGCGCCTCGACCGCGACCACGCGCGGATCGCCCCGGTCGTTGGAGGCCGCGCCGAAGACGAGCCGGCCGATGTTCGCGTAGCGGACGTGGGTCCCTTCCCGGACCACGTCGTTGCCGACCACGAAGGCGTGCAGCACCTTCTCGGCCCCGAACGCGCGCGCGAGGGCCGCCTCGCTCGTGATGCCGTTCAGGAGCGGGAGGATGATCGTCCTCTCGCCCACCCGGGAGCGAACGTCCTCGATCGCGGCGGCGAGCTGGGGGTGCTTCACCGCGACGAGCAGGAGGTCGGCGGGCGGACCCGGCTCGCCGGGCGCGATCACCCGCACGTCGATGCGCCGTCCATTCACGGTGAGTCCCTCCCGCAGGAGGCGCTCGCGGCGCTCACCGCCCGCGACGACGGAGAGGTCCGCGCCGTCCGTGTCCTGGAAGCGCTCGGCGTAGGCGCTGCCCACCGCCCCCGCGCCGCAGATCACCACGCGCTCGAGCGTTCGCATCGGCGCTCCCGGGGCGCCGCGGGGAGTTGATGGCATTAGAGGATTCTAGCCGATGGGCTCTGGCGGCCCGCCGTACGCCGCACCCCCGCCCGGCGCGTAACGAAACCCCGCCTCCCTCGTACCTCCCGAAGCGATGCCTCGCTCCAAGCAGCCCTGGCTCATCCGGACCACCCACTGGGCCAACCTCGTCTTCCTCGTCGTCATGGCCGGGAGCGGGCTCCGCATCCTGGCCGCGTACCCCTTCCTCGGCGAGCGCGGCCGGGACTACGGCTGGTATCTGCTGCAGGGCATGCGCCCGCCCGACGCCCTGACGATCGGCGGGTGGCTCGCCGGGGCGCGACACTGGCACTTCGCCTTCGCCTGGCTCTTCGTCGCGAACGCGCTCGTCTACGGCGTGTATCTCTTCGCGAGCGGCGAGTGGCGGCGGCGGCTCTTCTCCCCGCGCCGCGACGCGCGGAACGCGTGGGGCACCCTCCTCCACGATCTGCGGCTGCGCAGGGAGGCTCCGCCGCCGGTCGGCCTCTACAACGGCATGCAGCGGCTCACGTACACGGGGGTCCTCGCGGCCGCTCCGCTCCTCGTCCTCTCGGGCCTCGCCATGTACAAGCCGGTGCAGCTCTCGCTCCTCACCGCGCTCCTCGGCGGTTACGACGCCGCCCGCGCCATTCACCTGCTCGTGCTCGCGGGGCTCGCGCTCTTCACCGTCGTCCACGTGGTCCAGGTGGTGCTCCACCCGCGGACGCTCGCCGGCATGACGGTCGGGCGGGACCTCGGCCCGGAGGAGCGCCGGGCTCCGCGGGAGACGCGGCTCCCGGAGGAGGCGCCATGAGCTCGACGCGACGGAACTTCCTCTCGGGTGGGCTCCGCTCGGCCGGGCTCCTCGCGCTCGGCGGGCTCGCGTGCGACGGCGATCGCCCGCACGCGGGGTTCCTCGGCCTGATGGAGAACGTCAACGAGCGCTTCCAGCGCGCGCTGTTCGATCCGGGCCGGCTCGCCCCCGAGCTCTCCGAGGGGGAGGAGAGCGCCCCCGAGGACTTCCCGGCGTACAAGATCTCGAGGGAGCTCCCCGTCGCGCCCGCCGGCTGGGCGCTCGCGGTGCGGGGACTCGTCGCGCGCCCGCTCACCCTGTCCGTCGCGGAGCTCCGGCGCCTCCCGGCCACGCGCACGCGCGTTCGCCACCACTGCGTAGAGGGGTGGTCCGCGGTCGCCTCCTGGGACGGCGTCCGCCTCGCCGAGCTCGCCCGGCTCGCCGGCGTCGACCGGCGGGCGCGCTACGTCGAGTTCCGTTCCTTCGACTCCGGGTACTGGTCGTCCTGGGACCTCGAGAGCGCGCTCCACCCGCAGACGATCCTCGCGTACGGGATGAACGGCGCGCCGCTGCAGCGGGAGCACGGCGCGCCCTTGCGCCTCTACTCCGCCGTGAAGCTCGGCTACAAGATGGTGAAGTACCTCACCGAGGTGAGCTTCCTCCCGGTGCGGACCGGCGGGTACTGGGAAGACCAGGGCTACGAGTGGTTCGCAGGCGTGTGACGGTGGCGCCGCCCGCCACGGGCGGCCCCCAGTCCGGCAGCGCGGCGCGGGGACGGCGTCGCGGGGCCTCCGCGGGCTGCGCTCACTTCGCCCGCGCCCGGTGCGGCACCGGGCAGGAGAGGGCGCCGTGCTTCTCGTCCCACTGCTGGTGGTAGTCCTCCGCCACCCAGAACGGGCCGGCCGCCGCGATCTCCGTCGTGATCGGGTCCGCGAGGTGCTTCTGCTCCTCGGCGCGCGAGGCGAGCGCCGCGGCCTGCTGCTCTGGACCGAAGGTGAAGATGGCGGACCGGTACTGGCTGCCGCGATCCGGGCCCTGGCGATCGCCGCTCGTCGAGTCGTGGGTCTTCCAGAAGAACGCGAGCAGCTCCGGGTAGCTCACCTTCGCGGGATCGTACTCGAGGAGGACCGCCTCGGCGTGGCCGGTGGTGTTCGTGCACACGTCCTCGTAGCTGGGGTTCCGGGCCCGCCCGCCCGTGTAGCCCACCGCGGTCGCCACGACGCCGGGCACCTTGCGGAAGCGCTCCTCCACGCCCCAGAAGCAGCCCTGGGCGAAGATCGCGAGCTGGTTCTTCCCGGAGGCGACGAGCGCCGTGCCGTGGCCGACGTGGCCCGGCTTCGTGCCCACGCTGGGGTTGCCGATCTGGCCGTCGCCTCCGCGCCCGGCGCGGGCGGGAGCGCCGAGGAGCTGGACCGTCGCGACGGCGGCCGCGAGGGCGCCGAGGAGCAGGGCAAGCTTCACGGGCTCGTCCTCCCGTCGCTCGAGGGCGCCGTGGCGTCCACCGACTCGAACATGGGCAGGAACCTCGCGTACCCCTCCTCGGCCAGCCGCTCGACCGGGACGAAGCGCAGCGCCGCGGAGTTCATGCAGTAGCGCAGCCCCGTGGGCGGGGGCCCGTCGTCGAACACGTGGCCCAGGTGCGAGCCGGCCTGCCGCGAGCGGACCTCGGTCCGCGTGAAGAGGAGGCTGCGATCGCTGCGGGTCGAGATGCTCGCGGGATCGAGTGGACGGGTGAAGCTGGGCCAGCCCGTGCCGGAGTCGAACTTGTCGAGAGAGCTGAAGAGCGGCTCGCCGGAGACGACGTCCACGTAGATGCCGGCCCGGTGCTCGTCCCAGTAGGCGTTGCGGAACGCCGGCTCGGTGCCCTCCTGCTGCGTCACCCGGTACTGCTCGGGAGAGAGGCGCCGGTGGAGCTCCTCGTCCGACGGCTTCCGGTAGGTCGACATCTTCGAGGTCTCCTGCGCGACGGCCGGGCGGGGCGCCGCTTCGGTCCCGCCCGCTCGAGCCCCACAGGCGAGGGTGGACAGCCAGAGGAACGCGAAGACGGCTCCCGGATGGCTCGCGTGCGGCATGTGCTCGCTCCGTTCGTTCCCTCCAGGAACGTGCGCTCCTGGGGTGCTCCGAGTACGCGCGACCGGAGGCGCCGGTTACTCGCGGCGGCTGCGTAACCCGGAGCCCTCGGCGCACGTATGCGGGGTCAGGTGAACGAGGAGGCCCTGATGGAGGCCTACGTCGCGGGAGACGCGGGAGCGTTCGAGCGCCTGTTCCGTTCCCTCGCGCCGTCCGTTCACGCGTTCTTCGTGCGATCGGTCGGGCCTGGAGCGGTGGCCGAGGATCTCCTGCAGAGTACGTTCTTGAAGATGCACGTCGCGCGCGCGAGCTGGCGGGGAGGGGAGCGGCTCCGCCCCTGGGTCTTCACCATCGCAGGGCGCGTGCGGATCGACTGGCTGAGAAAGCAGGGGCGCGAGGTGCAGGAGGGCGACGACGAGGTCATGGATCCCGAGGCGCGTGATGCGGGAGAGGCAGTCCTGGCAGGGCAGCGGGCCGAGCGGGTGCGGGTCGCCCTGGACGGCCTCGCCGAGCCTCAGCGCGTCGTGGTCTACCTGCACCGCTTCGAGGAGCTCGGCTTCGCCGAGATCGGCCGCGTGCTGGGCATCTCCGAGGGCGCCGCCAAGCTGCGGGCGTTTCGCGCCTACGAGCAGCTTCGCGTCGCCCTCGCGGACCTCGTCGCGGAGGACCGCTCATGACCGGCCGCGAGCACGTCGGGGGTGACGCGCCGGGGCTCGCCGCGCTGGCCCCCGACGACCCGGAGCGGATCGCCGCCGCGTTGCACGCGAAGGCGTGCGCGGAGTGCGCCCGCGCGCTCCGGGAGGCGGAGCGGCTCCAGGTGCTCATCGAGCGCTCGGAGCCCGTGCCGCTGCCGGTGGGGGCGCTCGAGCGGGTGTCTCGCTCGATCGTCGCCGAGCTCCGGCGCGAGGCGCGCAGGCGTACGATCGGGTCGAGCGCCGCGGCCTGCGTGGCCGCCCTCGTGTTCGTGGTGATCGCGCGGAGCCGCTCCGGCGCGATCGATGACTGGGGCAGGGCCGGTCTCGTGCTGGCGCTCGCCCTCGCCCTCGCCGCGGCGGCGAACCGGAGGCCGCTGCTCGTCCTCGGGGGGAGCGTGGTCGCGACGATCCTCGCCGGGATCGCCGCTGCCGGGACCCCCATCGCCGGCGCACCGGGCGCGGACTGCCTCGCGAGCGAGCTCGCCGCTGCGGCGCTGGTGCTGGGGGCGGTCTGGCTTGCGCTCCGCGGGGGCTCCACCTCGCCGGCGCGCCTCGCTGTCGCGGGGGTGGCGGCGGCCGGGGCGCTGGCCGGCGACGCCGCGCTCCAGGTCACCTGCGGACTGCAGAGCGAGGTCCCGCACCTCCTGGCCTTCCACGTGGGCGGGGTGCTCCTGGCCGCGGCCGGCGCGAGCCTGCTCTGGCGGCGGCCGCGCCTGCGCGTCGCGTGACGCGGGGCGCGGCCCGGAGCGCTTTCTTCGCAGGCCCGCCGAGCAGAGAACGCGTCACGCCGCGCCCGGGGGGCGGCGCTTCCAGTCGCGGAACGCGCGCAGCAGGCGCGTGCGCGCCTCCTCCGGGAGCGACTCCTCCGAGAGGCGGCCCGCGGCCCGCAGCGTCGCGCGCAGCGTCTGGACGTGAGCCTCGCACCCGGGGCAGACGGCGAGGTGCAGCTCGAAGCGCGTCCGCTCGTCGGGCGCGAGCGCGTTCTCGAGGTACTCCGTGACGAGCTCGACGAGCTCGCGGCACGTCAGCTCGCCGGGGAGCTCGCCGGTCGTCGCGCCGCTCACGACAGGGCGTACCGCGGGAGCGCCATGACGACCGACTGGAGGCCCTCGGCGAACGAGGGGTGCACGACCTCCATGTCGACCAGCGCGCGCACCGGTGCGCCGGCCTGCATGAGCGCCGCGAAGACGTGGATGAGCTCGCCCGCCTCCGCGCCCACGATGGACGCGCCGACGATCCGCTCGCTCACCGGATCGACGAGCACCCTGAGGACGCCCGCCTTCTCGTCGGTCTCGATCGCGCGCGCGACGCTGCCGAACGGCAGGGTCGCGACCTCGTACCGGACGCCCTTCTCCTTGGCCTCGTGCTCGGTGAGCCCCACGCCCGCGACCTGGGGGTCGGTGTACGCGGTGTACGGGATGAGTCGATCCTTCCGGCCGCGGCCCGGCTTTCCCGTGAGGACGTCGAACAGGAGCCGGTGGTCGTCCCAGGCCGCGTGCGTGAACTGCGGCCCGCCCGCGCAGTCGCCCACCGCGTAGACCCCCGGCGCGCTCGACTGATAGTGATCGTCCACCTCGACGAAGCCGTGCCCGTCGAGCTTCACGCCGGCCGCGTCGCAGCCCAGGTCGTCGGTGTTGGGCCTGCGGCCGGTGGCGACGAGGAGGTGGGAGCCCGTCACCGCGCGCCCGCTCGAGAGCCCCACCGTGATGCGCCCGGGCTCGCCCGAGACGCGCTCGGCGCGGACGCCGAGCGCGAGCGCGAGGCCCTCGTCCCGGAAGAACCCCTCGATCGCCTCCGAGATCTCGGGGTCCTCGTGGCCGAGGAGGTGCGGGGCGGGCTCGACCACGGTCACGTCGGCGCCGAAGCGCCGGTACGCCTGGGCGAGCTCGCACCCGATGTAGCCGCCTCCCACGACCACGAGGTGCGACGGGAGCTCCGTGAGCTCCATCAGCCGCCGGTTGTCGAGCCAGGGCACGCCGCCGAGGCCGGGGATGGGCGGCTCGATCGGCCGGGCGCCCACGTTCAGGATCACGACCGCGGCGCGGTGGCGCTCGCCCGCGACCTCCACGGTCCGCTCGCCGACGAGCCGCGCGTGGCCGCGAACGAGCCGGAGGTTCGCGCCGGCGCCGGCGAGGCGCTTCGCGATGCTCTCCTGCCAGCGGCGGACGATCGCGTCCTTCCGCGCGATGACCGCGGGGAGGTCCACCTTCACGGCCCCGGCCTGCACGCCGAGCCGGCCCGCCGTCCGCGCGACGTGTGCGGCGCGGGCGCTCGCGACGAGCGTCTTCGTGGGCGTGCAGCCCGTGTTGGTGCACGTGCCGCCGAGCGGCCCGCGCTCCGCGAGGAGCACCCGCTGGCCGTGGCTCGCGAGGCGGGTGGCGAGCGGCACGCCCGCCTGGCCGCTGCCGACGATGATCGCGTCGAGGTCCATGGGGGTCTCCCTGGGCACGCGCACGGCACGTCCGCACGCGAGCGGTGTGGGAAAAGCTGGCCACCGTTACGCTCCCGAGCAGGGCGCCTGGCCGCGCGGCCGGGGCGACGCTCAGGCCGCCCGCCGCCCATGCCAGCTCACCGGGTGGCCGGCCTCGAGCGTCGGGCACGGGTCGCCGGCGAAGTACGCGCGCGCCTCGAGCCGCCCGGCGTGGCCGAGCGCCACCGCCGCCTCGCGGCGGTCCAGGAACCGCCCCGCGACGGTGAGGAACCCCGCCTGCCACTCCTCGAGGTCCGCGTCGAGGCCGTCGGGCAGCAGCGTCACGTCGTGGAACGGGCCGGTGGCGACCACGGCGCCCGTGATGCAGCTCCGGAACGCCGCCTGCTCGAGGTCGAGCTCGTGCTCTGCGTGCGCCATGACGTCCTCGCTCTCCTCTCGTCGTAGAGGCGCGGAGCGTCACCTCCGTTACACGAGCGGCGGCAGCTCGGCGGGCGGGCGCCCGTGCATTGGCGCCTGCCCCTTGCGCACGAGGTGGAGTCGCCCGACTCCGAACGGCCGTCCCCGTCGAAGCACAGTGGCCCGGCGCCCTGCGAGCTACATCCGGCGCGACCCGCGTTCCTGGCAGGGGAGGTGCCGCGGATGGAGCCGCCGTGCGTTTCGGAGCCGGTCGGGTGCGCAGCCGAGGAGCGAGAGCTCGCGGCCCTCCGCGCCGGCGACGAGGCCGCGTTCCTCGCCCTCGTGACGCGCCATCACGGCGCGATGGTGCGGGTCGCGGCGACGTTCGTGCGGAGCAAGGCGGTGGCGGAGGAGGTCGTGCAGGAGGCGTGGCTCGGCGTGCTCCGGGGGCTCCACCTCTTCGAGGGGCGCTCGTCTCTCAAGTCCTGGATCTTCAGCATCCTCGTGAACTGCGCGAAGGCGCGGGGGCTGAAGGAGAGTCGCTCGGTGCCGATGTCGTCGCTCGGACCGGAGGGCGAGGAGGACGCGCCGTCGGTGTCGCCGGATCGCTTCCGGGGAGACGAGGACCGGTGGGCCGGCCACTGGTCGGAGCCGCCCGAGCCCTGGCCCGACGCGCGCGCGGAGTCGAGCGAGCTGGTCGCGCTCGTGGCCGAGGCGCTCGAGACGCTCCCGCACGCTCAGCGAACGGTCATGTCCCTGCGCGACGTCGAGGGCTGGGAGGCCGGCGAGGTGTGCGCGCTGCTCGGCATCACGGAGGTGAACCAGCGCGTGCTGCTGCACCGCGCCCGCTCGAAGGTGCGCGCCTTCCTCGAGGCGCGCATGGGACGGGAGGAGGCGCCGTGACGGCCGCGGTCCCCGATCTCTCCTGCCGCGAGCTCGTCGAGCTCGTGACGGACTACCTGGAGGCGACCCTGCCGGTCGAGGAGCGGACCCGCTTCGAGCTGCACCTCACCTACTGCGACTGGTGCCGCACCTACCTCGCCCAGATGCGCCGGGTCCTCGAGCGCGCCGGCGAGCTCACCGAGGAGTCCGTCGCGCCCGAGGCGCGCGACGCGCTGCTCGCGATCTTTCGCGACTGGAAGAAGGGCTCCGGAGGCGGCGCGTGATCGCCTTCAAGTTCCTCGCCGCGGGCGCGCTCGCCCCCTTCACCCGCTTCCAGTGGCCCGCGTCGGGCGAATGGGTGAGCGCCGCAGCCCATCGGCCCGAGCTCTGGATCCACGCCTGCCGCGCGGGCGATCTCCCGTACTGGCTCGCCGACGAGCTCTGGCGGATCGAGCTCGACGGCCCGGTGAGAGAGGCCCGCTACCAGGTCGCGGCTCCCCGCGCGCGGCTGGTCGCGCGCGTCGCGGCCTGGGATCGGGCGCTCGCCGGGGACTACGCGCGGGCGTGCGCGCTGCGCGCCCGCGACCTCGCCCTGCCGCACGTGCCCACCGCGGCGCGGGACGCGCTCGCGCGAGCGACCGAGCTCGACGCGATCGCGGACGTCGCGAGCGGCGCAGGCCCCGCCTCCCGCGCGGCGGAGCTCGTGGCCGACGCCGCCCAGAACGCGCTGCACGTCGGCCCCGCGACGACCTCCTACATCGCCGCGACGCTCGCCTCCGCGCTGGGCGGCGGGCTCGCGGCGTTCGAGGCGGAGCGCGCGTGGCAAGCGCGGTGGCTCGCCGAGCGGCTCCGGGTGGGGGAGGTGGACTCGGGGCCGTGAGTCACCGGGCCCCGGACGGCATCCGCGATCACGGCGCCGGAGACGGCGGCGTGCTCGCGGCCGCGGCGTGGGCGGAGCGCTCGAGCCAGCCGCCGCCGAGCGCCTTGTAGAGGGCGACGAGGTTCCCGAGCCGCGCGAGCCGCGACTGGATGAGCTGCTGCTGCGCGGCGTACAGGTCGCGCTGAGCGACGAGCACGGTCACGTAGCTGTCGACGCCCTTGCGGTAGCGCAGGTCGGAGATGGCGTAGCGCCGCTGCTCGGCCTCGACGCGCGCCGTCTGGGCGGCGAGCTGATCGTCGAGCGACGCCCGCGCGGCGAGGGCGTCGGCGACCTCGCGGAACGCGACCTGGATCGCCTTCTCGTACCGGGCGACCTCGATCGACTTCCGCACCTCCGCCGCGTCGAGGTTCGCGCGGTTCCGGCCGCCGGTGAAGAGCGGCAGGGTGAGCTGGGGCGTGAAGCTCCAGAGCCCGGAGCCGGCGCCGAAGAGCCCGGAGAGCTCGCCGCTCGCGGTGCCGCCGAACGCGGTGAGGGTGATGGAGGGGAAGAACGCGGCGCGCGCGGCGCCGATGCTGGCGTTCGCCGCCCGGAGCGCGTGCTCCGCTCCGAGGATGTCCGGCCGCCGCTGCAGGAGCTCCGACGGGAGCCCGGGCGGGAGGTCGGCGAGGAGCGGCGCGGCCTCGAGCGGCTCGGGGGCGGGGAGCCCCGCCGGCAAGGGCTGGCCGACGAGGAGCACGAGCGCGTTCTGCGCCTGCTCGCGCTGCTGCGCGTACGCGGCGAGGTTGAAGCGGGCCGAGAGCACCTGCGACTCCGCCGTGCGCAGGTCGAGCTCCGAGGTGCGCCCCACGTCGTAGCTGCGCTTCGTGAGGTCGTAGGAGGCCTGGAGCGTCTTCAGCGTCTGCCGCGCGAGCGCGACCTGATCGTCGAGCGCGCGGGCGGCGAGGTACTGGGTGGCGATCTCGGCGACGAGCGAGAGGTGGGCGCTCCGCCGGGCCTCCTCGGTCGCGAGGTACTGCTCGAGCGCCGAGCGCTTGAGGCTGCGGACCCGCCCGAACAGATCGAGCTCGAACGCGGTGACGCCCGCGCCGACCTCCCACTGCGTGCTCGTGGAGGCGCGGCCGGTGGGGCTGAGGTCGGCGTCGACGTGCTGGCGCGTGGCGCTCGCGGTGCCCGCCACGGTGGGGAGCTGCTGCGAGCGCTGGATGCGGTACTGCGCGCGCGCGAGCTCGACGTTCAGGGCGGCGACGCGGAGGTCCCGGTTGTTCTCGAGCGCGAGCGCGATGAGGGCCTGCAGGCGCGGGTCGCCGAACACGTCGCGCCAGCCGAGCTCCGCCGGCGCTGCCCCGGGCGCCGCGGCGCGCGCCGCCTCCGCGGCGGCGCCCTCGGGCCACTGCCCGGCGACGGGAGCCTCGGGGCGGCGGTAGCGCGGCGCGAGGGTGCAGCTCGCGAGGAGGACCGCGGCCGTGGCCGCGGCGAGCGGGGCGCTACGCATGGAGCGCCTCCCCCTCGGTCCCCCCGTCCCCCTCCTCGTCGCCCTCCGCCGGCGCGGGGGCCGAGGTGACCCTGGCGCGGCGCCCGATCACGACGAAGAACACCGGGATGAAGAGCACGCCGAGCACCGTCGCCGAGATCATGCCGCCCGCCACGGCGAAGCCGATGGCGTTCTGGCTCCCGGCGCCCGCGCCGCGCGCGAGCGCGAGCGGCAGGACCCCGAGGATGAACGCGAGCGAGGTCATGAGGATCGGCCGGAGCCGCATGCGCGCGGCCTCGAGGGCGGCCTCCACCACGCCTCTCCCGCGTTCGCGCAGCTCCTTCGCGAACTCGACGATGAGGATGGCGTTCTTCGCCGAGAGCCCGATGGTCGTGAGCAGGCCGACCTGGAAGTAGACGTCGTTCGCGAGCCCGCCGAGGAGCGTCGCGAGCACCGCGCCGAGCACGCCGAGCGGCACGACGAGCATGACGGCGGCCGGGATGGACCAGCTCTCGTACAGCGCCGCGAGGCACAGGAACACGACGAGCAGCGAGATCGCGTAGAGCGCGGGGGCGTTCGCGCCCGACAGCCGCTCCTCGTACGAGAGCCCGGACCACTCCGAGCCGACGCCGGTGGGGAGCTGCTTCACGATGGACTCCATGGCGGCCATGGCCTCGCCGGTGCTGTGACCCGGCGCGGCCTCGCCCTGGATCACCACCGCCGGCGTCCCGTTGAAGCGCTCCAGCTTCGGCGAGCCGTAGGTCCAGCGACCGCTCGAGAACGACGAGAACGGGACCATCTGGCCCTGGCGGTTCCGGACGTACCAGCGCTCCACGTCCGCGGGCTGCATCCGGAACGGCGCGTCCGCCTGCAGGTACACGCGCTTCGTGCGGCCCTTGTCGATGAAGTCGTTCACGTAGGAGATGCCCCACGTGGAGGACAGGGTGGCGTTCACGTCGGCGAGCGACACGCCGAGCGCCGCGGCCTTCTGCTGGTCCACGTCCACCTTGTACTGCGGCGTGTCCTCGAGGCCGGCGGGCCGGACCTTGGCGAGGGCGGGGTGCTTGGCGGCGAGGCCGAGGAGCTGGTTGCGCGCCGCCACGAGCTGCTCGTGGCCGAGGCCGCCGCGGTCCTGGAGCTGGAGCTCGAAGCCGGTGGCGTTGCCGAGCTCGGAGACGGCGGGCGGGACGAACGCGAACACCATCGCGTCCTTGATGCCCGAGAACGCGGCCATGGCGCGGCCGGCCACCGCCTTCGCCTTGAGCCGCGCCTCCTTGCGCTCGCTCCAGTCCTTGAGCTTCACGAACGCGACGCCCGCGTTCTGGCCGCGGCCGCCGAAGTTGAAGCCCACGATGCTCATCGCCGACTCGACCGCGTCCTTCTCGTCGTGCAGCAGCTGGTCGGACACCCGCAGCATGATCTCGCGGGTGTGCTCGAGCGTGCTCCCGGGCGGGAGCAGCACCTGCACGAAGAGCTGGCCCTGGTCCTCCTCGGGGAGGAACGCGGTGGGCACGCGCAGGAAGAGCGCCGACAGCGCGGCGACGATCGCGACGTAGGCGATCATGGCCCGCCCGGTCCGGCCGAGCAGGGCGCCGACGAGCCCGCGGTAACGCGCGCTGCCGCGGTCGTACAGGCGGTTGAACGCGCCGAAGAGGCCGCCCCGCTCGAGGCCGTGGCCCTTCGCGACCGGCTTCAGCATGGTCGCGCAGAGCGCGGGGGTGAGCGTCAGCGCGACGACGACGGAGAGCGCCATCGACGAGACGAGCGTGATCGAGAACTGGCGGTAGATGACGCCCACCGAGCCGCCGAAGAAGGCCATCGGGACGAACACCGCGGCGAGCACGAGCGCGATGCCGACGAGCGCGCCGGTGATCTGCCCCATCGACTTGCGCGTGGCCTCCCGGGGCGAGAGCCCCTCCTCGCTCATCACGCGCTCGACGTTCTCGACGACCACGATGGCGTCGTCGACGAGGAGCCCGATGGCGAGCACCATGCCGAACATGGTGAGCGTGTTCACGCTGTACCCCGCCGCCGCGAGCACGCCGAACGTGCCGAGCAGCACGACCGGCACCGCGATGGTGGGGATGAGCGTCGCCCGGAAGTTCTGGAGGAACAGGTACATCACGAGGAAGACGAGCAGGATCGCCTCGAGGAGCGTCTTCACGACCTCCTCGATGGAGAGCCGCACGAAGGGCGTCGTGTCGATCGGGTAGACGACCTTCATCCCCGGCGGGAAGAACCGCGACAGCTCGTCCAGCCGCGCGCGCACGGCGCTCGCCGTGGCGAGCGCGTTCGCCCCGCTGGCGAGCTTGATGCCCATGCCGGCCGCCGGGCGGCCGTTGTAGTAGCTCTCGATCTCGAAGGTCTCGCCGGCGAGCTCGACGCGCGCGACGTCGCCGAGCCGCACCTGCGAGCCGTCCGGGTTCACGCGCAGGAGGACGTCGCGGAACTGCTCCGGAGTCTGGAGCCGCGTCTGCGCGGTGATGGTCGCGTTGAGCTCCTGCCCCTTCACGGCGGGCGCGCCGCCGAGCTGGCCGGCCGAGACCTGGGCGTTCTGCGCCTGGACCGCGCCGCTCACGTCGAGCGGGGTGAGGCCGTAGTTCGTGAGCTTCTCCGGGTCGAGCCAGATCCGCATGGCGTACGCCGACCCGAACGCCTGCACGTCGCCGACGCCCGTCACGCGGCTCACCTGGTCCTGGAGCGTCGAGACGACGTAGTCCGCAAGGTCGTTGCGGCTCATGCTGCCGTCCTCGGAGACGAAGCCGGCGATCATGAGGAAGTTGTTCACCGCCTTGGCGACGCGGACGCCCTGGCGCTGCACCTCCTGCGGCAGCAGCGGCATCGCGAGCTGCAGCTTGTTCTGGACCTGGACCTGCGCGATGTCCGGGTTCGTCCCGGCGTCGAAGGTGAGGACCACGCTCGCGTTGCCGGCCGAGTCGCTCGTCGCGGACAGGTAGCGCAGGTGATCGAGGCCGTTCATCTTCTGCTCGATCACCTGGGTGACCGTGTCCTCGAGCGTCTTCGCCGACGCGCCGGGGTAGCTCGCGTTGACGCTGATGACGGGCGGCGCGATCGCCGGGTACTGCGCCACCGGCAGGGACAGGACGGAGAGGACCCCCGCCAGCATCACGATGATCGCGATCACCCACGCGAAGATGGGGCGATCGATGAAGAACCTGGCCACGGGTGTCCGATCTCCTGGGGAGGGTGCGACCGCGCTGCTAGCGGGAGGCCTGCCGCGTGGACGCGGCGGGGACGGGGACCACCTCGGCCCCGGGCCGGACCTTCTGCAGGCCCTCGACGATCACCCGATCGCCGGCCTTGAGGCCGTCGGTGACGAGCCACGTGTCGCCGATGGTGCGGTCGGTCACGAGCTGCCTGAGCTCGACCTTCTTCTCGGCGTTCACGACGAGCGCGGTCGGCTGGCCCTTCTGGTCGCGCGTCACGCCGCGCTGCGGGACGAGGATCGCCTGCGGGTTCACACCCTCGTTGATGCGCGCGCGGACGAACATGCCGGGGAGGAGGTCGCCGCGCGGGTTCGGGAAGATGGCCCGGAGCGAGATCGATCCCGTGCCGGCGTCGACCGAGACGTCGGAGAACTGCAGCGTGCCGTGCTGCTCGTACTCCCGCCCGTCCTCGAGCACGAGCGAGACGCTCGCCTGGTTCTTCCCGGCGCTCTGGAGCTTCCCGCTCTCGAGGTCGCGACGCAGCCGCAGGGCGTCGGTGCTCGACTGCGTGACGTCCACGTAGAGGGGGTCGAGCTGCTGCACCGTCGCGAGCAGCGTCGCCTGCGCCTGCTGCACGTAGGCGCCCTCGGTGACGGCGGAGCGCCCGATGCGGCCGGGCACCGGGGAGGTGACGGTCGTGTACCCGAGGTTGATCCGCGCCGCCTGCACCGCCGCGCGCCCCGCGGCGACGTCGGCCTCCGCGCTCTTCAGCGTCGCCACCGCGTCGTCGTGCTCCTGCCGGCTCACCGCGTTCGCCTCGACGAGCTCCGTGTAGCGCTGCGCCTGCAGCCGCGCGGACGCGACCTTCGCCTCCGCGCGCGCGAGCGCGGCCTTCGCGCTGTCGAGCGCCGCCTGGTACGGCGCCGGGTCGATCCGGAAGAGCGGCTGCCCCTCCTTCACGTCGCTGCCCTCCGTGAAGAGCCGCTTCAGCACGATCCCGTTCACGCGCGCGCGCACCTCGGCGACGCGGAACGCCGACGTCCGGCCGGGCAGCTCCTTCACGAGCGTCACCGAGGTCGGGGCGAGCGTCACGACCCCGACCTCGACCGGGCGGGCCGCGGCAGGCGGTCCCTTCGCCTGGGTCCGCTCGCAGCCGGAGAGGGCGAGCGCGAGGGCGGCGACCGTGGCGAGCGACGCTCCGGCACGGAGGGGGAACGGGAGCGCGCGTCGCGGAGCGACGGGCGAGGTCACGGAGAGAGGAGTCATTTCGCGGCTTTCGTCGATCCGTTCACGCCGGACGAGCGCTCCGGCGAGCCGCAAGACATACTGTCGCACCTGTTGACGGTCAAGACTGAACCGTTCAGTATAGAGCGTGCGAATGAGCGAACCTGGCGCCAGAACAGCGGAATTCTCCCCCGCGAAGCGGCGCCAGATCCTGTCGGGGGCGCGCGCCACCTTCGGCGAGCTCGGCTACGAGCGGGCCTGCGTGGACGTCATCGCAGCCCGCGCCGGGGTCTCGAAGGCGACGGTCTACAACCACTTCGGCGACAAGAAGGGCCTCTACGTCGCCTGCCTCTCGGAGGAGGTGGACGCCCTGCGCGAGGGGATCCGGGCGTTCCTCGCCGAGCCCGCGGGCGAGCTCGAGCAGGCGCTGCAGGAGACCGGCGAGAAGGTGATGGGGCTGCTCCTCTCGCCCGCCGTGGTGGGCCTCTACCGCCACGCGCAGGCGGAGTCGTCGCGCTTCCCGGAGATCGGCCAGACGCTCTACGACCGCGGCCCGGGCTCGCTCTACGCCATGCTCTCCGCGTACCTCCAGCGCTGGAAGGAGCGGGGCGTCCTCCTGCTCGAGGACCCCCGCGCGGCGGCGGTGCAGTTCGTGAGCCTGTGCCAGTCCGACCTCGTGCTGAAGGCCCGGCTCGGGATCCTCGAGCGGCCCGCGGACGCGGCCGTGCGCGAGGCGGTGCGCGGCGCGGTGCGGACGTTCCTGCGCGCGTTCGGGCGGTGACGCCGGCGCGCTGGAGCCGGGAGCGCGGCGCGAGCGCGATGTCGCAGTCCCGGTCGTGTCGGGCTCCGGAATCCCACATTCACTCCTGGCCGTAGCGCACTGTCCGTCACCCGTGGCGCACGCGCGGTGGTATTCGTCTCGGCTCGCGAGGAGGAGCCGCCATGACGCACGCCACCTTGAGTCGACGAGTGCTGCCGCTGGTCTTCGCCCTGTCGCTCGGCGCCTCCTCCTGCAAGACCTCGGAGGCGGCGAGCGGAGCAGACGCGGCGTGCGGCGCCGCGGGGCAGTCGTGCGCGGGCGGCGTCGTCTGCTGCGCCGGCCTGACCTGCGATCCCTCCACGGGAACGTGCGCCGCGCCTGCGTGCGCGGAGGCGAGCGGGTCGTGCGCGAACGGCGAGACCTGTTGCAGCGGGACGGCGTGCGTGAACGGCACCTGCACCCGCGGTTGCCCTCCCGTGCCGATGATGTGCCTGGCGACCGGGATGCCTTGCCGGCAGAACGCAGAGTGCTGCGCGGGCGCCTGCTACAACGGCTCCTGCGCGTCGCCTTGGGACTGGATGTGCATCCCGCAAGGAGACGTCTGCCAGTTCAGCGAGCAGTGCTGCGACCACGGCCGGTGCGTCGCCGACCGCGCCGGGATCCTGCGGTGCTTCGCCTGCCTGGCAGAGGGTGCGCGGTGCACCGGTACCGCCGACACGAGCTGCTGCGGCGGATCGACCTGCCTCCCGACGGGCGGCCAGGGCAAGTACACGTGCGTCGCCGCGCCGCCCGTCCTGTGCGGCCTCGTGGGAGAGAGCTGCACCGCGAGCGTCGAGTGCTGCGCGGGGCTTTCGTGCGACCTCCCGGCGGGCGCCACGAGCGGCGCGTGCAGGCCGCCGTCGTGCGCCGCGGCGGGCGGGAGCTGCACCGTGACCGGCGACTGCTGCTCCGGCGTCTGCGAGATCGTCGCCGGCGCCACGAGCGGCACGTGCAGCCCGTCGTCGTGCGTCGCGGAGGGCGGGAGCTGCACCGCGACCGGCGACTGCTGCTCCGGCGTCTGCGAGATCCTCGCCGGCGCCACGAGCGGCACGTGCAGCCCGGCGTCCTCGTGCGCCGCGGCGGGCGGGAGCTGCACCGCGAACGGCGACTGCTGCTCCGGCAACTGCGAGGTCCCCGCTGGCGCCACGAGCGGGAGCTGCGTGTGCAGCGGGGAGATCGTGGGGTTCTGAGCATCCACGACCCGCGATCGGTCCGCGGCGCGTACCGCCCGGCCGCGCGGCGGTGGGCCGTGGGCGTGAGACGGCGAGGTTCGGCGCGCGGATCCCCAGCTCCTCCGCGGTTGCGCGCGGCACGGCGCCGGCACGGCCGTCGCAAGCCCGCGCGATCCCCCACACCCAGAGGCGCACATGTTCCCGAGAACCGTCTCCGCTGCATCCGTCCGAAGCCTCGCCCCGGCCGCCGAGCTGCCCGAGGCCGCCCCGCACCCCGGTCCGGAGCTCCGTCGCGACCCGCTTCACGCTGCGAACGGCGTCGCGCCGCTCCGCGCCGTCGCGCCGCGCTCGCCTTCCGACCCGCTGTCGTTCGCGGGCCTCGCCGCCTGCATCGCGGACGCCCGCACGGCGGCCCTCGCGGGCGGGGACGGCCCGCCGGATCCGACGACCTTCGCCTCGCTCAGGGCGCGGCTCGAGCGGGCGGCTGCGAAGCTCCCGCCGAGCTACCGGCGCGAGGTCGCGGACCCGCTCCTGCGTTCGCTCGATCGGCTCGGCGCGCGCGGGTTCGCCCGCGTCCTCGCGGAGGATCCCGAGCGCGAGGGGGCCGCGCGCCTCCTGCTCGACGTCGCGCAGGCGGTGCTCCAGCACGGGGAGGGCTACGCGGCGCGCGCGACGGCCGCCTTCCAGGAGGTCGTGAGCGATCTCTACGAGGGGTTCCTGTCCGCCGAGGACCGCCGCGGCGTGAAGCCGCCCGATCACGGCGTGGTCCCGCCGCTCGTGCGATGGGGCAGCGCCGAGACCGGCCCGTACACCTGGCCGGCGACGGCCACGGAGACGCTCGGCGTGGAGGCGGCGGTGGTGAGCCTCCCGGCGGCGAACGCCTCGGCGGGGATCCTCGCGTGGCCGGCCCTCGCGCACGAGACGGCGGGACACGACCTCCTCGAGGCGGACGACGGGCTGCGCGACGAGCTCGCGCGGGTGGTGCGAGAGCGGCTCCTCGGCGAGAAGATGGGGCTCGCCCTCGCCGACTACTGGGCGGACCGCATCGAGGAGACGGCGTCGGACGTCCTCGGCGTGCTGAACATGGGGCCCGCGGCGGCGGTCGGGCTCGTCGGGTACTTCCGGGCGATGAACGGGGCCGCGGGCGGCGCGGGGACGTTGCGGAACGTCGGGAGGACGGAGGATCCGCATCCGGCGGACATCGCGCGCGCGTACCTCGCGGCGGAGACCGTGCGGCTCCTGTCGTTCGAGGGCGCGACGCGGTGGGCGGACCGCCTGACCGCCGAGGCGGATCGCGACCTCGGGAGGATTCGCCTCGGCGAGTTTCCGGTCACGGCCGGCGTCGCGAAGGCTTCGGCCGCCGTGGTGGCGCGCGCGATCGCGCAGACGCGGCTCCGCGCGCTGGACGGACGTGCGTTCCGCGACCTCCAGGACTGGCGCGACCAGGACGAGGCCGTCGTCGCCGAGCTGCGTCGAGAGCTCGAGGGAGCAGGGGCGCGGACCGGGAAGGCGCGCGTCGAGGCGGGGAGGTACGCGGAGGGGGCGTACGCCGCCCACGCGGTCGCGGCGGGGGTCTACGCGGCGATCGGGGGGACCTCGAGCCCGGAGCAGGCGATGACCGGGATGATCGGCATGCTCGCCGGGATGCACGACCGGAACGCCGCGTGGGGGGCTCCTCGCGTCGCGCCGTCGTCCGGCGCTCCGGCCGGCCCGCGCGTCGCCTGACGCGGGTCCCGCCGTCACTCCGCGCCGGGCGTCCGGAGCTCGGCGGGATCGATCGCGAGCTCCACCACCGTCCGGCGGAAGCCCATCCCCTCGAACATCGCGAGCGCACGGCCGTTCCGCGCCGCGACCTGGATGACGACCTGTGGGGCTCCGCGCCGGCCGAGCTCGCGCACCAGCGCCTCGAGGAGCAGGCGGCCCGCGCCACGGCGGCGCGCGCGCGGCGCGACGTAGAGATCGACGCCGACGCCGCAGGGGTCGCGCAGCGTGTTCCAGTCTCGCCCCTCGAGCCGGCCGTACGCGTACCCCACGAGCTGCTCGCGCCCGCGCGAGCGCGACACCGCCGCGAGCACCACCGCCTTCCGGCTCGCGAGCTCGCGCGCGAGCCAGGAGGCGTAGCCCTCCTCCATCCCCGGGCTCGCGAAGAAGCGCCGGGAGTCCATCCGGTTGTGGAGGCGCGCCAGCGTCGCCCCCATCCGCCCGAGCGCCGGCGCGTCCTCGGGGCGGGCCCGGCGGATCTCGATCTCGCTCATCCCACCACGGTAGCCCATGTGCCTCGCCGCCGGCGGGCGCCGGGTCGCGCTCGCCCCGGCGGTGAGTCCCCGAGCGCCGCCGAGACGGGCCGGTCCGTGCGGTAGGATGGCTCGCGACGAAAGGGGTGATGGGATGGCCGCAAAGATGCCACGCCTCGGGGATACCGCCCGGCGCTACCTCGACGACACCGTCCGCGCTCGCCTCGCGAGCCCGGGCCTCGAACGCTACCGTGTCGAGCGGAAGGGCGGCGCCGGGGCGATCGTCGTCGCCGTGCTGGCGCTGGTCGCGCTGATCGGGGCGTTCGTCTGGCTCTCGACGAGGCCGTAGCCGCGACGCGGCGGCGTCGGGGAATGCGACGCCGTCACCGAGGGTGAGGAGCTCCGGGAGTGGCGCCCGGGTCACGGCGCCCCCGGTTGCAGGGCGCGCCCCGTCCCGTCCATGCTGACCACATGACCCCCGCCACCGAATGCCGGGCCCGCCTCGACGCCCTTCGCGACACGCTCCGCGCCCAGGGGCTCGACGGCGCGGTCCTCGTCCACGCGACCGACGTCTTCTACCTGGCCGGCACGCGCCAGAACGCGGCGCTGTGGGTGCCGGCGGGCGGCGACGCGGTCCTGCTCGTGCGGAAGAGCCTCGAGCGCGCCCGGGCGGAGAGCCCGCTCGCGGACGTCCGCCCGTTCCCGGCTTCGAAGGAGCTCGCGGCGGCGCTCGGCGGGCCGCGTCGGGTAGGGTTCACCTTCGACGTCGCCCCGGGCGCGGTGGAGCGCTTCTGGGCGCGCGCGCTCGGCGCGGAGCTCGCGGACGTGTCGATGGCGCTCCGCGTGCAGCGGAGCGTGAAGTCCCCCTGGGAGCTCGAGCGCATGCGCGAGACCGCGGCGCTCCTCTGCGGCGTCTTCCGCGAGATCCCGTCCTTCCTCCGCCCCGGCATGCGCGAGGTCGATCTCGCCGCGGAGCTCGAGTACCGGATGCGCAAGGCCGGGAACGAGGGGAGCCCGCGGCTGCGCGGGTTCAACCAGGAGTTCTTCATGGGGCTCGCGCTCGCCGCCGGCTCCGCCACCGCCCCGAGCTACTTCGACGGGCCGGTCACCGGGCGCGGGCTGTCGCCGTCCTCCCCGCTCGGCGCGTCGGTCGAGCCCGTGCCGGGGGACGTGCCGATCCTGCTCGACTACACCGCGATGAAGGCGGGCTACGTCACGGACATGACCCGCATCGCGGTGTGCGGCCGGCTCGCCCCCGAGCTCGCGCGCGCGTTCGAGGTGGCGCTCGCGATCCAGGAGGAGGTCGTGAAGGGGCTCCGGCCCGGCGCGATCCCGTCGGAGCTCTGGGCGCGCGCGAAGGCGCTCGCCGAGCGGGAGGGGCTGGGCGATCGCTTCATGGGACCGCCGGGGGCGCAGGCGCGCTTCGTGGGCCACGGCGTCGGCCTCGAGCTGGACGAGCTGCCGGTGCTCGCGCCCGGGCTCGACGTGCCGCTCGTGCGCGGGCAGGTGCTCGCCGTCGAGCCCAAGTTCGTCCTCCCCGGGCTCGGCGCCATCGGGATCGAGAACACCTGGGCGGTGGGCGAGGGCGGCGGGGAGCGGATCACGGAGCTGCCGGACGCGGTGATGGTCGTCTGATCGTACCGGTGGGGCGCTCGCCTGCGGCTCGCCCCTCCCGAGCCCCCGTTCCCTCCGGCGCTCTCGCGGCGCGCCTCGACTAGAAAGAAGAGGGTGGCCGAGGGCGATCGCGAGCGGTGGGACGCGCGGTACCGGGACGAGGACGCGATCCCCGAGCCCTCGCCGCTCCTCGACGCGCTCGACGCGCTCCTCCCGCGGCAGGGTCGGGCGCTCGACGTCGCGGGCGGCTCGGGCCGGAACGCGCTCTGGCTCGCCCGGCGCGGGCTCGAGGTCACGCTCGCCGACGTCTCGGAGGTCGCGCTCGAGCGCGCGGCGCGCGAGGCGCGCCGGCGCGGGCTCTCGCTCGCGACCCTCCGGATCGATCTCGAGGCGTCGCCGTTGCCGCACGGCCCGTGGGACCTCGTCCTCTGCACGTACTTCCTCCACCGGCCGCTCCTCTCGGCGATCCCGGCGGAGCTCGCGCCGGGAGGACTCCTCGTCGTCGCGCACGCGACGCGGAGGAACCTCGAGCGCCACGCGCGCCCGGGGCCGGCGCACCTCCTCGAGGACGGCGAGCTCCCGACGCTCGTCCGCGGGCTCGAGGTCGTCCGCTACGAGGAGGGCTGGCTCGAGTCGGGCCGCCACGAGGCGCGGCTCGTCGCGCGGAAGCCCGCGGCGGCCGCCGGGTGAAGAAGGCCGCGTGGCGCGCCCCGCGGGAGGCCAGGGGAATGGGCGCGCTTCCAAGTCACCCGGCTGGACCCGGCCGCTCGTGCTACTCGTTGTCGGTGGAGGTCACCGCGTGATCGAACGGCTGCGCCGCCTCGCCCGGGACTGGTTCCTCGCCGGCATGGTCTCGGCGGTCGTGCTCGCGACGCTGCTGCCGGAGCTCGGCCGCAGCGGGGGGCCGCTGCACGCCGACCGCGTCGCGAACGCCGGCATCTTCGGCATCTTCTTCTTCCACGGGCTCGCGCTCTCCCGCGACCGCCTGCGCGCCGGCATGATGCGCTGGAAGCTGCACGCGGTCGTGCAGGCCATGACCTACGTGGCGTTCCCGATCGTGGGCCTCGTGCTCGCCGCGGCGTTCGGGCGGTTCCTGCCGGAGGACCTGCTGCTCGGCTTCTTCTACCTCTGCGCGCTGCCCTCCACGATCTCCTCCTCGGTGGCGATGACGGCGGTCGCGCACGGGAACGTCCCCGGCGCGATCTTCAACGCGACCCTGTCGAGCCTCATCGGGATCATCGCGACGCCGCTGCTCGTGAGCGTGTGGGCGTCCACCTCGGGCGAGTCGCTCTCCGTCGGACGCGCCGTGCTCGACATCGCCACCTTGCTGCTCCTCCCCATCGTCCTCGGTCAGCTCCTCCGCCCGGCGCTCGGCGCGTGGTTCCAGCGCTGGCACCGGCACGCGAGCACGTTCGACAAGCTCGTGATCCTGCTGCTCGTCTACGTGTCGTTCTCGGACTCGGTCCGGGCGGGGCTCTGGACGAAGCACGGCGTTTCCGTGCTCGCGATCGCGGTCGCGGGGGCGGCGCTCATCCTCGCGGTGGTCCTGACGCTCTCGACGCGCCTCGCGCGGCTCGTCGGGCTCGACAAGGAGGACGAGATCGCCGCGGTGTTCTGCGGGTCCAAGAAGACGCTCGCCTCGGGGGTGCCGATGGCGAAGCTCATCTTCGGCGCGCACCCCGGGCTCGGCCTCATCGTGCTGCCGATCATGTTCTACCATCAGCTCCAGCTGTTCGTCGGCTCGATCCTGGCGGAGCGCTACGCGCGGCGCCTCCAGGGCGCGCCGTCCCCGGCCCCCGCGGCCGCTCACGAGTGAGGCACGCATGGACGAGACCCCGAAGACCACGCTCCGTCGGCCCAGCAGGGCGCCGCTCGTCGTCGCGATCCTCGTCGTGCTCGGCGCTGCCGGCTTCTGGGCGAGCCGGCGCTTCGGCGGGCGCACCGAGCAGACCCCGCCGGCCGCCGCGCCCGCGTCGCCGGCCGGCGAGACCTCGCCCGCGGCGTCGCCGGCAGCCCCGCCGGTGCGGGCGGCGGACCTCGGGCCGAACGTCAGCGACCCCGAGGCGCGCGCGCTCGCCGACACGGTCTCGCAGAGCGAGCTCTACCGGCGGACGCTCGCGCAGGGCGAGGTCGTCCGGCGCGCCGCCGTGCTCCTCGACAACCTCGCGGAGGGCGTCTCGCCCCGGAAGCAGCTCGACCCCCTCCGGCCGGAGCGTCCGTTCTCGGTGCAGCGGCGTGGCGCCGAGACCGTCATCGACCCGGCCTCGTACGCGCGCTACGACGCCTTCGGCGACGCGATCGCCTCGGTGGACGCCCGCGAGGCGGCGCGCGTCTACCGCTCGCTCCACGGGGTCCTCCAGCTCGCCTACCGCGCGCTCGGCTATCCGGAGGCGTCGCTCGACGACGTCACCGCGCGCGCCCTCGGCCGGCTCGCGGCGGCGCCGGTCGTCGAGGGGGACGTTCCGGTCGTCGAGCGCGAGGGCGTGTTCCTGTTCCAGGACGAGCGGCTCGAGACGGCGCCGCAGGTGGAGAAGCACCTGCTCAGGATGGGGCCGCGAAACACGCGCATCGTGCAGGGGAAGGCGCGCCAGCTCCTCGAGGCGCTCGGGATGCCCGTGCCCCCCGCGCTCGATGCGCCCTCGCCGGCGACGCGATAGGCGGGTGTGGGCTCGGCCTCGCTAGCAGTCGAGGTCGAGCAGTCGAGGTCGAGCAGTCGAGGTCGAGCAGTCGAGGTCGAGAGGTCGGGGTCGAGAGGTCGGGGTCGAGATCGATTCGACTCGCGGCGGGCTAGTCGAGCTTCGCCTCGACGAAATCGCCCGCGTCGAAGCGGTAGCGCCGCGCCTCGTCGACGCGCCCTCCCCGGACTCCGAGGACGAGGTACTCGGCGCCGGGCAGGAGCTGCTGGCCGTCCACCACCGCGTCGGCCCGGTCCTTGGCGGAGAAGTAGGCGCCGACCTCCACGTGCGAGTGCCACACGGCCACGATCTCGCCGCCGCTCGCCTCGAGCTCCTCGTGGACGCGGAGCTGGGCGCGCGGATCCATGAGGTAGCTCTCGCGGCTCGTGCGCGGGAACCTCGCGGGATCGAGCGCGTGGTAGCGGTCGGCGACGTTCGGGAGCGAGAGGGCCTCGAGCGCGTCGCCGCGGCGGACGACGAACCCGCACACCTCGCGCTCCGGGTCCGCCTCGCTGAGCTTTCGCAGGCGCGCCAGCAGCTCCGGGCCGTAGGTCACCAGGTGATCCTCCGGTCCCAGCGGCGCGGCTCGAAGTAGCGGTCGGCGCGGTCCGGCAGGACCGTCACGACGTTACCCCGCTCGCCGGCCGCCGCCATGCGCTCGGCCACCTGGAGCGCCCCGGCCACCGCGGCGCCGCTCGAGTGCCCGACGCGCAGCCCCTCCTCGCGACCCAGGCGCTCGGCCATCGCCCAGCCCTCCGCGGTGGGCATGGAGATCTTCCCGTCGAGCTCGGCCTCGTCGTAGATCGCCGGCACGATCGAGCTCTCCATGTGCTTCAGCCCCTCGAGGCCGTGGAGCGGCTCGGCGGGCTCGACCGCGTGGCAGCGCACCCCCGGCGCGAGCGCGCGCAGCCCGCGCGAGGTCCCCATCACCGTGCCGCTCGTGCCGATCCCGGCCACGAACGCGGCCACCCCGCCGTCGAGCGCCTCGGCGATCTCCACCGCGGTCCCGAGCTCGTGGGCGCGCGGGTTCTCCGGGTTCCCGTACTGGTCCGGGTAGAACCAGCGATCCGGCTCCCGCGCCACGAGCTCGCGCACCTGGCGGATGGCGCCGTCGGAGCCCTCGAGCGGATCCGAGAACACGAGCTCGGCGCCGAACGCCTGCGCGATGCGCTTGCGCGCGGCGCTCACGTTGCGCGGCATGACGAGGGCGCAGCGGACCCCGAGCGCCGCGCAGATCCAGGCGTAGGCGACGCCGGTGTTGCCGCTCGTGGAGTCGACGAGGGTGCGCCCGGGCCCGAGGCGCCCGTCCTGGAGCGCGGCCTCGATCATGCGGAGCGCGGGGCGGTCCTTGACCGAGCCGCCGGGGTTCATGAACTCGCACTTCGCGTAGAGGCGGATGCCGGGGAGCTCCGCCCCGATGCGGCGCAGCCGCACGAGCGGCGTGCTCCCGACGAGCCGCGCCACCGTCTCGACGGGCGCGGCGCCGTGGCGGAGGCCGGGCGCGGTCATCGCGCGGCCTCGCGCGCGAACCACTCCGCCGCGGAGAAGTAGCGCTCGCCGGTGTCGGGCAGCACGGTTGCGACGCGGTGGCCCGCGCCGAGCTCGCGCGCCACCCGGATCGCAGCGACGACCGCCGCGCCGCTCGAGGTGCCGACGAGGAGCCCCTCCTCCCGGGCCAGCCGGAGCTTCATCGCCCACGCCTCCTCGTCGCTCACCCGCTCGACCCGATCGTACGCGGCCGGGTCGAGCACGCGCGGGACGAAGCCCGCGCCCAGCCCCTGGATCCGCGTCGGGCCGGGAGTCCCGCCGGACAGGACGGCGCAGGCCTCGGGCTCGACCGCGACCATGAGCGTCCCGGGGCGCTCCCTCCGCAAGACCCCGGCGACGCCGGTGAGCGTCCCGCCCGTCCCGACGCCTGCGACGAAGGCGCCCAACGGCCCGCCGAGCGCGTCGAGGGCGAGGAGGAGCTCGCGCGCGGTCCCGTCGCGGTGCGCCTGCGGGTTCGCCGGGTTCTCGAACTGCTGGAGGAGGAGCGCGCCGGTCTCTCGCGAGAGCTCGCTCGCCCGCGCCACCGCGGGCGGCATGCCCGCCTCCGCGGGGGTGAGGACCAGCTCCGCCCCGTACGCCTCGAGCGCCTGCCGGTGCTCGAGGGAGGTCGAGTCCGGCATGACGAGCGTGAGCCGGTAGCCCTTCACCGCGCAGACGAGCGCGAGCCCCAGCCCGGTGTTCCCGCTCGTCGGCTCCACCACGCGCCCCCCGGGCGCGAGCCGGCCGTCGCGCTCGGCCGCCTCGATCATGGCGACCGCGATGCGGTCCTTGACCGAGCCGCCCGGGTTCATGGACTCGAGCTTCGCGAGCACCTCCGCCGCGCCGGGAGGGACCACGCGGCGGAGCTTCACGACGGGCGTGCCGCCCACGGCGTCGAGGATCGTCTCGAGCGGCGGGGCGGCGCGGGGGCGCGCGGAGGCGGGCACGGTCAGTACCGCGGCACGGTGGGGTCGATCTCCTCGCTCCAGCGGAGGATGCCGCCCTCGAGGTTCCACACGCGCTTGAACCCTGCCTCCTGGAGCTGGCGCACCGCCTTCGCGCTGCGCACGCCGCTCTTGCAGTAGAGGACCACGTCGCGCGCGCTGTCGAAGGTGCGGAGCGCGTCGGCGAAGGAGGAGAGCGGCGCGAGGCGCGCGCCCTCGATCCGGCCGATGTCCCACTCGTGCGGCTCGCGCACGTCGACGAGGTCGAGGTCGGCGCCGCCGCGCCGCCGCTCGTCGAGCTCGGCGACCGTGAGGACGGGCACGCCGGCCGTCTCGTCCTCGCCGCCGCGGATCCCGCAGAATTGCTGGTAGTCGATGAGCTCCTCGATCTCGCGCGTTCCGCAGGCGGGGCAGCGCGGGTCCTTGCGGAGCTTCACCGTGCGGAACTGCATCCCCAGCGCGTCCACGAGGAGGAGCCGCCCGACGAGCGGCTCGCCGATGCCGGCGATGAGCTTCACCGTCTCGGTCGCCTGCACGAGCCCGACGAGGCCCGGCAGGATCCCGAGCACGCCGCCCTCCGCGCAGGAGGGCACGAGCCCGGGGGGAGGCGGCTCCGGGTAGAGGCAGCGGTAGCAGGGGCCCGCGTCCGTGCAGAACACCGTGGACTGGCCCTCGAACCGGTAGATCGAGCCGTAGACGTTGGGCTTGCCGAGCAGCACGCACGCGTCGTTCACGAGGTAGCGCGTCGCGAAGTTGTCGGTGCCGTCCACCACGAGGTCGTAGTCCCGGATGATCTCGAGCGCGTTCTCGGAGGTGAGCCACGCCTCGTGCGCGACCACCTCCACGTGCGGGTTGAGATCGCGGATCCGATCGCGGGCGGACTCGACCTTCTTGCGGCCGACGTCCTTCGTGCCGTGCAGCACCTGGCGCTGCAGGTTCGTCGCGTCCACCACGTCGAACTCGACGATCCCGAGGGTGCCGACGCCCGCGGCGGCGAGGTAGAGCCCGATGGGCGAGCCGAGGCCGCCCGCGCCCACCATGAGCACGCGCGCCGCCTTGAGGCGGCGCTGACCCTCGACGCCGACCTCCGGGATGATGAGGTGGCGGCTGTAGCGGAGGATCTCCTCCTGCGACAGCGGCGGGAGCTCCTGTGCGGTGCGGCCGATGGACATCTCGCTAGCCTCCTGCGATGGCGGGGACGACCACGATCTCGGCGCCGTCCGGCACGGGCGTCGCGAAGCCCTGCTGGAACCGGATGTCCTCGTCGTCCAGGTAGAAGATGACGTAAGGGTACGGCTCGCCCTTCGCATCGCGAAGCCGGGGGCCGAGCTCGGGAAAGCGGCCCGCGAGGTCGCCGACGACCTCTCCGACGGTGGCGCCGCGCGCCTCGTGGACGGTCTTTCCGCCGGCGGCCTTCGCGAGCACGGCGGGGAGCCTCAAGGTGATGGGCATCTTCGTCTCTCCTCGGATCAGGCGTCCACGAGCGCCGCGACCTCGCGGAGCTTCGCTGAGATGACCGGCGTCTCCGGCAGGGCGGGGACGACGGCGTCGATGGTCTTGAGACCGTTTCCGGTGATGCAGAGCACGAGCTCGTCCTGCGCGCGCAGCTTACCCTCGCGCGCGAGCTTCAGCGCTGCGGCGACGGTGACCCCGCCGGCGGTCTCGGTGAAGACGCCGGTGGTCTCGGCGAGGAGGCGGATGCCGCGCACGAGCTCCTCGTCGGTGACCGCCGCCGCCGCGCCGCCCGAGGCGCGGATCGCCCTCGCCGCGAAGGGCCCGTCCGCCGGGTTCCCGATGGCGATCGAGCGGGCGATGGTGCGGGGGACCACGGGCTCGATCGCCTCGCCGCCCTTCTCGAACAGGTTCACGATGGGCGCGCACCCGGCGGCCTGCGCCCCGTACATCCGCGGCAGCGGCCCGTCCACGAGGTGGGCGCCGGCGAGCTCGTGGAAGCCCTTGTCGAGCTTCGTCACGAGCGAGCCGCCCGCCATCGGGGCGATGACCGCGTCGGGCAGCCGCCAGCCGAGCTGCTCCGCGATCTCGAAGGCCATGGTCTTCGAGCCCTCGCCGTAGTAGCTGCGCAGGTTCAGGTTCACGAGCCCCCAGCCGAAGCGATCCGCCACCTGGGCGCAGAGCCGGTTCACGTCGTCGTACGTGCCGCGCACGCGCACGAGGCGCGGGCCGTAGACGGCGGTGCCCACGATCTTCGCGAGCTCGAGGTCCTCGGGGATGAAGATCCAGGCGGCGAGCCCGGCGCGCGCCGCCTGCGCGGCGACGGCGTTCGCGAGGTTGCCGGTGGACGCGCAGCCGACCGTGTCGAGGCCGAGCCCCGCCGCGGCGTTCAGCGCCACCGCCACCACCCGGTCCTTGAACGACTGGGTCGGGTGGGAGACCGCGTCGTTCTTCACGAGCGCGCGCCGCACGCCGAGCGCGCGGGCGAGCGCCGGCGCGTCCACGAGCGGCGTGAAGCCGGTGTCGAGCGAGAGGACGGGCTCGCCGAGGATGGGGAGCCACTCGCGGTAACGCCAGATCGAGCGGGGCCGCGCCTCGATCTGCCAGCGCGTGGGCAGGACGCGGTCGCTCTCGTACGCCGGCTCGAGGGGCCCGACGCACTCCTCGCACACCGCCACGGGGCGAGGCTCGAAGCGCGCGCCGCAGCGGCGGCAGACGAGGGGGGACAGCTCCGGACGGTGCGGATCCGCTGAAGCGGACGCCGCGCGGGGCGCGGCCGCGAGGGACGAGGACATGCTGGAGACTTCCTTCTCCCTCGCCGGACGGCACTGCAGGCAGCCGGGGAGGGGCTTTTTAGCGGTTGGTTTAACGTGGCCGCAATACGCCGCAAATCGCCACGGACTCCGATCGCCGCGGCTGCGGCGATCGGTGGTCATCCTATTTAGCGGACGAGCCTCCCGTCAAGCGGAGGATCTCCATTTTCAGGCGGCGCACTCGCCCGCCTGGGTCTCGGGGCTGAAGTCGTCGCTCGCCCCGGGCTCGACGAAGTCCTCCGGCGCGGCGTCCTCGAGCCTGAGCGCCTCGAGCGGAGCGACGACGGCCTTCACGCGATCGAGCGCGCGGGAGAAGAACGGCCCGGCGGCCTCGCCCTCGCGCCGCTCGGCGAGGTACAGCGCCGTGAGCCGCTCCACGGCCTCGGGGACGCGCCGCGCGGGCACCTTGCCCGCCAGCTTCCCGAACGTCGCGACGCCGTCCTCCGCGCCCCCGCCGACGAGCACGAAGTACTGCGGGACCGCCCGGCCGCCGAGCTTTCGCGCGCTCCCCTGCAGGCCGATGGCGGCGAGGTGGTGCTGGCTGCAGCCGTTCGGGCAGCCGGAGACGTGGACCGGCAGCGCGGCGGCGAGGCCGGGCGCGCCGAGCCGCTGCCGGACGCGCTCCTCGACGAGCCGCGCGATCCCGCGGGTGCGCGTCACGGCGAGGCGGCACACGTCCGCGCCGGGGCAGGCGACGACGTCCGCGGCGCTCCGCGCGCCGTCGCGCCCGAGCCCCGCCGCGGCGAGCCGCGCGAACAGGGCGGGGACCTCGTCGGACGGCACCCAGCGCACCAGGACCTTGCCGTCGCTCGCGAAGCGGACGGCGCCGTCGCCGTGCGCGAGCGCGAGGTCCGCGAGCACCTCGAGCTGCGCGGCGGTGACGTCTCCCTGCGGGAGCGACACGGTGACCGCGGAGAAGCCGGGCTGGCGCTGGGGCCGGACGTTCGTCGCGCGGAACGCGGCGAGCGCCGCGGGCGACGGCGCGAGCACGGGCAGGACCGCCGGCGGCTCGCCGGGGCCGCGGGGCGGCGCCGCGGCGACGCGCGCGGAGATCTCCGCGGCGGTGGGAGGCTCCGGACGCGCGTGCGCGGGCGGCGGGGCGTCCGCCGGCGCGGCGTCGGGATCGAACGGGAGCCGCGGGGCGCCCTCGGCCCGCACGCGCGCGAGCTCCTCCTCGACGAGCGCGCGGAAGGGCTCGAACCCGAGCGACCGGACGAGGAACTTGAGCCGGTTGCGCTGCTTGTTCACCCGGTCGCCGCGGGCGTGGAACACGCGGACGATCGCCTCGGCGAGCGCGAGGAGCTCCGACGCGGGCAGGAAGTCGACGAGCGGCGCGCCGGAGGTGCACAGGGACGCCGTCCCGCCCGCGACCGTCACCGAGAAGCCGCGCACGGTCCGCCCGCCCTCGGTCCGCACGCGCGCGCGGAAGCCGAGGTCGTGGATGGCCGTCGCGACGTGGTCCTCGGCGCAGCCCTCGAAGGCGATCTTGAACTTGCGCGGCAGCGCGTTCGCGAGCGGGTGGCGCAGGAAGTGGCGCGTCGCCGCCTCGGCGTAGGGCGTCACGTCGAAGAGCTCGTCCGGCGAGACGCCGGCGAGGGGGCAGGCGACCACGTTGCGGACCGCGTTGCCGCCCGCGCCGGAGGTGGTGACGCCGTCCGCCGCGAGCCGGCGGAGCGCGGGCTCGAGGTCCGCCGGCCGCACGAAGTGCACCTGGAAGTTCTGGCGGGTCGTCACGTGCCCGTAGCCGCGCGAGAAGCGCGCCGCGACGTCGGCGAGCGCGCGGAGCTGCGCGGCGGAGGTCGCGCCCTGCGGCAGCTTGAT
Source organism: Anaeromyxobacter sp. SG17 (assembly GCF_022690695.1). Classification (NCBI taxonomy): domain Bacteria; kingdom Pseudomonadati; phylum Myxococcota; class Myxococcia; order Myxococcales; family Anaeromyxobacteraceae; genus Anaeromyxobacter; species Anaeromyxobacter sp. SG17. Next base: position 56,298 of record NZ_JALCYX010000001.1, on the reverse strand, counting down.
GCGCAGCATGTGCAGGCCGTCCTGCCGCTGCGAGTAGGCGCCGCGCACCACGCGGTAGGCGCGCCAGGCGTCGGCGTCGATCTCACCGCGCTCGAAGCGGCCGAGCGTCTCGACGAAGGCGTCGATCTCGCGGTCGTCCGCGAAGGTCTCCCGGACGGGCGGGGTGGGCTCTGAGGGGCGGGACATGCGGCTCCTTTCAGGCGCTCTGCGCGGGCGCGAGCGGTTCGTGGTCACGCGCGTCGGCGCGCGAGGAGGTGAGCTGCAGGGCGGCGACGGCGCCGATGACGAGGGTGCCGGGGAGCTCCGGGTGATCGGGCAGCGCGGCGTGGCGCAGCCCCGCGAGCGTGCCCTTCCAGGCGAACGCGTCGGGGGACGACGCGCCGAGGACGATCGCGGCGGGCGTCTCCCGATCCCACCCGCGCGAGAGGAGCCGGGTCGCGATCCGCTCGCGCGCGCCGATCCCCATGAGGACGACGAGCGTGAGCGAGGTCTCGGCGCCCATCCGATCCAGGATCGGCCCGTAGGTCCGCTCGTCGTGCCCCGCGATCACCGCGAAGCCGGCCGCGAGCCCGCGGTGCGTCACCGGGATGCCGGCCAGCGCGGGCGCGGCGATGGCGGACGACACCCCGGGTACGACCTCGAACGGCACGCCCGCGGCGGCGAGCGCGCGCGCCTCCTCGCCGCCCCGCCCGAAGACGAACGGGTCGCCGCACTTGAGCCGGACGACGCGCTTGCCCTGCCGCGCGGCGCCCACGAGGAGCCGCTCGATCGCGCGCTGCGACACGCTGGGGCGGCCGGCGCGCTTCCCGACCTGGAAGCAGTGCGCGCGCGGCGCGAGCCTCAGCACGTCGGCGTCCACGAGCGCGTCGTAGAGGACGACCTCCGCCTCGGCGAGCCGGTCGGCGGCGCGCCGGGTGAGGAGGCCCGGATCGCCGGGCCCCGCGCCGACGAGCGACACCAGGCCCGGCGGCGTCGGCGCGGCGGCGCCGGGGGAGGGCGCGCGCGCGTACAGGGAGTTCAGCTTCTCGAGCAGGAGCGGGCGGCGGGTGGCGAGCGGCACGCGGGCGCGCTTCCAGCCCTCGCGCTCCGCCTCGGCGGTGTCCACCCAGGACGCGAGGTCGCGCGGCAGGAGCGCGTCGAGCGCCTCGCGCAGCAGCCCGGCGAGGGCAGGGGCGCGCCCGCCCGTGGAGATCGCCACCGTGGCGTCGCCCCGCCGGACGACGCCGGCGGTGTACGCGGTCGCGGTCTCCGGATCGTCGACCGCGTTCACGAGCAGGCGCCGCGCCTCGGCGGCCTCCGCGACCTCGCGGTTCACCGCCGGCGTCGCGGCGGCGACGGCGAGCCAGGCCGCGTCGAGATCCGCGGGCCGGAACGGCCGGCGGTGCACCGCCGCGGCGCCCGCGGCGACGTCGTCGCGCACCTCCGGCGCGACCACCGTCACGCGCGCGCCGGCCTCGGCGAGCTGCCGGACGCGCAGGGCCGCCATCGCCCCGCCGCCCACGACCACGACCTCGCGGCCGGCGAGCTTCACGAACAGCGGGACGAGGGGCGCGGTCACAGCACCCCCCACTGGCGCACGTACTCGAGGAACACCTGGAACTCCCGATCGCGGAACCCGAGCGCGAGGAGGTGGCGCTTCGCGTCGCCGGCCTCGACCGTGGTGGACTCGGCGACGATGCGAGCGCGCTCGCGGCGGACTTCGAACCCACGCGCCGCGAGCGCGTCGGCGAGCGCGCCGGACCGCGGCGCGCGGGCGTCCACGGTGACGCGGGTGACGTGGTCGACCATCGCGGCCTCCTACTTCACCGCGTCCCAGTAGGACGCGAACACGGAGGTGGAGAGCCAGTAGCCGAGCGGGACGTTCACGAGGACGCCGAGCGCGAACGCGGCGAACGGGCGCCAGCCGAACCGGGTCAGCTCGCGAAAGCGGGTCGTGAAGCCGATCGAGAGGAACGTCCAGGTGAACGCCCAGCCGCGCAGGTTCTTGAGGGGCCCGATCGCCTCCTTGGAGAACTGCGTCCCGATCTTCGAGTCGACGGAGGCGAGCACGACCGTCACGGCGAGCGAGGCGACGAGGAACCCGAGGATGAACTTGGGGAAGCGCTGCCAGATCTCGGCCGGGCGGACCCGCTCCGCCTCGGCGGCGCCCTTCCGCTCCCAGCGCGTGACCGACAGGAAGGCCACCACGAGCGCCCACACCCCCACGAACATGTCGCGCCCGACCACCTTCATGAGCGTGAACGTCTTGATGGCGCGCTCGTCGCCGAGGGTGGCGGCGGCGGCGAAGCCCGCGGCGTCGGCGAACTCCGAGGTGCCGATCCAGGCGCCGGCCTGGCCGGGGCCGAGGCCGAGGTGCCGGGCCCCGACGGGGAGGAGGAAGATCATCGCGACGGCCCAGAGGATCACCATCGAGATCGCCACAGAGACGTGGCTCTTCTCCGCGCGGCACGCGCCGCCGATGGCGATGGCCGCCGACACGCCGCAGATCGAGCCGCCCGCGCCGAGCGTGGCGCCGAAGCGCGGATCGAGGCCGAACAGCCGGGTCGCGGCGAGGTAGATCGCGGCGAAGGTCGTCACGGCCACGATCGTCGCCTGCAGGATGGCGAGCGGGCCGGCCTGGAGGATGATCGTGAACGGCAGCGTCGCGCCCATGAGCACGATGCCGACCTTGACGTAGAACTCGGTGCGGAGCGCCGACTGGAACCAGCGCGGCAGCGCGACGGCGTTCCCGAGCACCATGCCGACCACGAGCGCGAGGAGGGGCGGCTCGAGCTGCCAGGCCTTCAGGACCTCGTTCGAGCCGAGGATCGCGACCACGATCGAGAACACGAACAGCACGCCGAACCCGGCGGCGTACTTCGCGACGTCCCAGCCGATCACCGCCGAGGCGGCGCCGAAGAGCGCGAGGAAGACGCCGAAGAGCACGAGGGGCGAGGCCGGGTTCGCCTGCAGCGTCGCGAGCACCTTCCCGGCGTCCGACCAGGCGGGGAAGGAGAGCGCCGCCGTCGAGACGAGCCGCGTCGCGCCGAGGAAGAAGGCGGAGGTGACGGCGAGCACGATCCCGAGCGCGATCAGGATCGCCCAGGTGTCCTCGCGGCGGTGCCAGGGGAGCGTGGAGGGAGGAGCGGCGGACATGGGAGTTCCTCGTGCGGTGCGCAGGGCTTCGCCAGGGACGCGCCGTCCGGCAGCCCGTGACGGCCGGCGCGTCTACTCGAACGGGGTGAAGGAGCTCGCCGGCGCTCAGCCGCGCATTCGCGCGGGAGGCGCCGGCCGGCGACACATGCATCGCCGGTGGAGCGTCCGACGCGCGGCGGAGCGGGAGGAGGCGGGGAGGGCGCGCATCGTGTGCGAATCCTAGATGACGGACGAAACTCCTGTCAAGCGGACAACGGATGAGTGTCCGACTTAACGGACGAGCGCAGCCGGTTCCCCCCGGAGCCCGTTCCGCGCCGTGACGGGGTCTCCTCGCCGGGGTTGAGCGCCACTATCTCGTTCTGTCGAGGAGGCGGTCATGACGAGGCGTGCACCGGTCGCAGTGCTCACGTTCTGGGCGCTCGCCGCGCCGGCCGGGGCGGAGGTGCCGGCTCCGGCGACCGCCGATGCCGCCGGAGCGTGCGCGCTTCATTCGCCCCAGGCGACCGCGTCGAGCGCCGCGTGCGTGGCCTGCCACCCGCGCGGGCGCGAAGGCCATACGCACCCCGTGGACTTCTCGTACGCGCAGGCCCAGGCGGGTCGCTCGTCCGCGCTGCGCGATCCCGCAGAGGTCGCCCGCCGGCAGATCCGGCTGCCCGAGGGGGAGGTGCGGTGCGCGACCTGTCACGACGCCGACTCGCCCTGGGCCGCCCACGTCGCGCTCCCGCCCGGCGCCGAGGCGCGGCTCGCGCCCGATCCTCGCGCCGTCCTCCCCGGAGAGGACGCGGGCAAGGCGCAGGCACGGCGGCCCCGGCCGGGCGAGGCGGTGGCCACCCGACCGCTGTGCGTCGGGTGTCACGTGTACTGACGGCGGGCTTCGCTCGCCTGTTCGTCGTCCGATGCTGCGCGCGCCTTCGCCTCGCGGCGGGTTGCGGCGCCTCCGGGCGCGGCGCTAAGGTCCGCGCCGAGCATGGACTACGACGCCGATCGCGCGCCCGAGCCGCGCGCCTGGAAGGACGTCCCGCAGGAGGAGCGCCTGCGCGCGGTCGAGGCGCACCACCACGCGCTCTCCCGACCGCACCCGCCGATGCCGAAGCCGCGCGTCCACGCAGCGCTCCACCTCGTGGTGGAGGACCAGCTCGCCTCGGGCGAGCCGCCGCAGGCGCGCGGCGCGGTCGAGCGGCTCGTGGCCGGCGGCCTCACGCGCCACGAGGCGCTGCACGTGGTGGGGCGCGTGGCGGCGGACGCGCTCGACGCCGCGCTCAAGGGCGGCCGCTTCGACGCCGCCGCCTACGCCCGCGCGCTCGACGCCCTGCAGCCGCCGGCGCCGGCGCGGTAGCGGCCAGCCATGTTCGAACGGGGGCGGCGCCCCCGCCCCGCCGACGGCTGACCGCCGTCGTCGGGGACCCCACCCCTGCTCGCCGGGTCCCGGGCGCCGCCGCGAGCGGCTTCGCCGCTTCGCCGGCGTCGCCCCGGCGGGCTCGCTTCGCTCGCCTGTTCGCGGATCGTGATCGGCCGTTCAGGCCATGAGCGCGCCGCCGCTCACCGGCACGTACACGCCGGTGAGGAAGCGCCCGTGCTCGGACGCCACCATCAGCACCGCGCCCGCGACGTCCTCGGGCACCCCGATCCGGCGGAGCGGCGTCATCCGGGCCATCGCCTCCTTCTGGGCGGCCGGCTGATGAGCGGTCGCGTCGGTGTCGGTGAGCCCAGGCGCGACGGCGTTCACGCGGACGCCGTGGGGCCCCAGCTCGAGCGCGAGCCCGCGGACGAAGGCGTCGAGCCCGGCCTTGGCGGTGCTGTGGGCGCAGAAGCCCGGGCCGGGGTGGCGGGACAGGCCGCTCGAGATCGCCACGATGCAGCCGGACCCGCGGGCGATCATGCCGGGGGCGACCGCCTGGCAGCAGTGGAACGCCGCGCCCAGCTCACCGTCGAGCTTCGCCTGGAAGTCCGCCCAGCGGTACTCGACGAACGGGCGGATGGGGAACGAGATCGACGCGTTCACCACGAGCGTGTCGATGGGGCCGAGCGCCGCCTCCGCCTCCGCGACCATCCCCGCGACCTGCCCGGGATCGCGCACGTCGGCCCGCACCGCGACCGCCCGCCCGTCCGCGGCGCGGATCTCGTCCACGACGGCGCGCGCCGCCTCCTCGCTCTGGAACCAGTTGACGGCCACGGCGGCGCCGTGGCGCGCGAGGAGCTTCGCGGTCGCCGCGCCGATGCCGCGGCTCGCGCCCGTCACGAGGGCGACGCGTCTCTTCATCATGGGTGACCTCCGGTGCGAGGGAGAAGGGCCGAGGCGAGCCTAGACGAGCGATCGGGATTTTGGAAACGGTCCGCGAGCGAGGCGAGCCCGCCGGGGCGACCCGCGCATCGCGGCGGGGCCGCGAACGGTCGTCCAGCGCGGCGCCGCACCGTTGCGGATCGGCGCCGGCCGCGATAGACCGGCGGCCGTGATCCGGCTCCTCATCGTGTGCGCGGGCGGCGCGCTCGGCAGCGGCGCGCGCTACCTCGTCTCGACCTGGGCGGCGCGCGCGCTCGGCGCCGACTTCCCGCGCGGTACGCTCATCGTGAACGTCGTGGGCTCGTTCCTGCTCGCGCTGCTCATGGGGCTCGCGGGGGCGCGGGAGGGGATCTCGCCGGAGGTGCGGCTCTTCCTCGGGGCGGGGATCCTCGGCGGCTTCACGACCTACTCGTCGTTCAACTACGAGACGCTCGCCCTCCTCGAGCGCGGCCCGGCGCACGCGCTCGCGAACGTCGCCCTCACGCTCCTGGGGTGCCTCGCCGCGGGGTTCGTGGGCCTCCTCGCCGCGCGCACGCTCGGGTGAGCTCGCGCCCGGCTCGCCCGGGCGTCGCACGCTCGCCGGATGCGCCCGGGGTGCCCCCGTGCACACGCTTAGCTCCGGGGAAGTACCCGGAGCCGCGGCCAGGATCGCCGGCCGGCGACGGTGCGGGCGGGCGCACGCGGCGGGAGGGGGCCATGCAAAGGAAGCTCTTGGCGGCCACGCTCGCGGCGCTCGTCGCCGCGACCGCGGAGGGGCAGGCCGAGTCTCAACAGCAATCCGCCGCGGCGCCGCAGCAGTCGGCGGCACCTCAGGCCGTCGCGCCGCAGCAGCAGGCCGCCGCGCCGCAGCAGCAGGCCGCCGCGCCGCAGCAGCAGGCCGCCGCGCCGCAGCAGCAGGCCGCCGCGCCACAGCAGCAGGCCCCTGCGCCGCAGGCCGTCACGCCGCAGCAGCAGGCCCCTGCGCCACAGCAGGCCCCTGCGCCGCAGCAGCCGACGGCGTCCGCGGCGCCGGCCGGGCAGCCTCGCGTGGCTCCCCCCGGCCGCACGCTCGCCGATTCGTGCGTCGAGCTGCTGAACGGGCGTGTGGAGTCCGGGGTGGACGTCACGGCGCTCCGCGCGAGCTGCGAGGGGCTCGTGCGCCAGGGCGGGACGGTCGCACCCGGTGTCGGCACGGCGACCCCGCCGCCCGGCGAGAGCATCCCCACCGGCTTCACGCAGCCTCCGAGCGAGTTCCGGGAGCGGCGCGTCGGCATGGGGATGACCTCCCGGGGAGCGGTGGACAACACCGTCGTCACGAACCCGCTCGGCTGGTTCAGCGGGCTCGGCGTCAACGCCACCTACATCCGGCCCTTCCCGTGGGAGCACGCGTCGTGGCTCGTCTCGGCGCGGTACTCGCGCACGAACGCCTCGAACGGAAACGTGAGCTCCTTCGGGCTCGGGAGCGGCGCCGACCTGTTCGTCTTCGGGCGCAACAACGAGGGGCTCCGCATCGGGCCGCGCATCGACCTCAGCTTCGGACGCGAGACCGTCCAGGGCTCCTCGAACTTCGCGCGCGTCGGGGTGGCCGCGGAGATCGGCTTCAACATGATCCACGCGAGCGGCTTCACCTCCAGCGTGGGCGGCGGGTGGGGCGCCCGGCTCGCGGGGGACGCGCAGGACGAGAACTTCACGAGCTACACCGGCGGCGAGGACGGGCCCTACCTGAAGCTCGGCATGGGGTACAGCTGGTGAAGGGGGAGGCGGCGCCGCCTCCCCCCGCGACGCCGCCCGCTCCTCGCGTCCTCCGCTCGGCCCGCCGCGGCGGGCGCGCTCAGCAGCTGATCGCCGCGCCCCTGCGCGCGTACCACCACGCGGTCGCGGCGACGGCGAGGGCGTAGTACGCGACGAGGCCGACGATCGCCGCGCCCGGCCCGCCGGTGAGCGCGACCGAGGTCCCGAACGCCTTCGGGACGAAGAAGGCGCCGTACGCGGCCACCGCCGACGCGAACCCCGCCACCGCGGCGGACTCCGTGGCGGCCGCGCGGCGCGCCGCCGCCAGCGCGGCGGGGGAGGCGCCCGCGGGCGCGCGGTTCAGGGCCGCGAAGATCGCCGGGATCATGCGGTAGGTGGAGCCGTTCCCCACCCCCGTCGCGGCGAAGAGGAGCACGAACGCGCCGAGGAACGGGGCGAAGTGGCCCGCCGCGCCGCCGCGGGGCAGGAACGAGAGCACGGCGAGCGCGAGCCCGGCCATGACGAGGAAGTTCCAGAGCGTCACGCGCGCGCCGCCGACGCGATCGGCGAGCCACCCGCCCACCGGCCGGAACAGCGCGCCCACGAGCGGGCCGAGGAACGCGTAGCGCACGGGGTCCACGCCGGGGAACGACCCCTTCACGAGCAGCGGCAGCGCGGCCGAGAAGCCGATGAACGAGCCGAAGGATCCCAGGTAGAGGGCCGAGACGATCCAGGTGTGCCGCTTGCGGAAGATGCGCGCCTGCTCCCGGAACGAGGCCCGCGCGCTCGCGACGTCGTCCATGCCGAGCCAGGCGAGCGCCGTCGCGAGGAGGATGAAGGGCACCCACACGAAGCCGGCGTTCTGCAGCCACAGGTGCTGCTCCACGCCGTTCTTCACCGCGACCTGGGGCGCGCCGCCCAGGGCGCCGAACACGCCGGCGGTGATGGCGAAGGGCACGAGGAGCTGCATCCCGGACACGCCCAGGTTCCCGAGGCCGCCGTTGAGGCCGAGCGCGGTGCCCTTCCTCGCGCCCGGGAAGAAGAAGCCGATGTTCGCCATGCTCGAGGCGAAGTTCGCGCCGCCGAGGCCGGCGAGGAGGGCGAGGACGAGCAGCACGGGGTAGGGCGTCGTGGGGTCCTGCACCGCGAGGCCGATGCCGATCGCGGGGACGAGCAGCGAGGCGGTGGTGATCGTCGTCCACAGGCGCCCGCCGAACAGCTGGACCGCGAACGAGTAGAAGATCCGGAGCGTGGCCCCGGAGAGCCCCGGCAGCGCGGCGAGCCAGAAGAGCTGGCCGGTGTCGAGCGCGAAGCCCACGTCGGGCAGCCGGACCACGACGACGCTCCAGACCATCCACACGCAGAACGCGAGGAAGAGCGCGAAGATCGAGATCCAGAGGTTGCGCCGGGCGGTCGCCTCGCCGCTCCGCGCCCACGCCGCCGCGTCCTCCGGGTCCCACACCGAGAGCACCTGCGGCTCGAGCGCGCGGGAGCGCAGCACCGCGGCGGCGGGCCGGGGCAGGTCCACGCCGGCGGGGGCGCGCGCCCAGACCGTGCGGCCGCGGACGCCGCCGGCGAAGCGCAGCGGGAACGAGACGACGTGGGCGAGGCGCGAGAACGGGATGAGCGCCACGAGCACGAACGCGAGCACCGCGTGGAGCTTCACCGGCGTCGGCAGCACGGCCGCGAAGGCCGGATCCGGCGAGAGGGTGAAGAGCGAGCGCAGCCACGGGGCGGCCGTGTGCAGGTACCAGATCGAGCCCCAGCGCAGCGAGAGCGTCACGTACAGGCCGAGCCCGACCTGCAGGACGAGGAGCGCGAGGACCACGACGTCCATGGCGCTCGTGACGGCGCGCACGCGGGGCAGGGCGAGCCGCCGCCAGAGGAGGAGCGCGCCGGCGGCGAGCGCCCAGGCGCCGAGCGCGAGGCCCGTCACCTCGAGGAGGTGCAGCCGCGCCGGGTCGCCGAGCACGCGGCCCATCGTGCGCGGGGCGAGCGCCGCGAAGGCGTGCGCGGAGAGGATGGCGAGGATCGCGACGTGCCACGGGACCGCGCCGAAGTGGAGGAGGCGCGACTCGAGGAGCTGCGAGGAGCGCGCGGAGATGGGGGCGCCCGCCCCCGCGTGGCGGAGGACGAGCCCGGCCGCGGCGAGGGCGACGGCGACGTACGGGACGACGGCGAAGAGGACGAGGTCCGTCATGGTCCGGCCTCCTGGGGCGCGACGGGCGGGCCGGCCGGCGCGGGCAGCGCGGCGGCGAGCGCCTCGAGGGCGGCCCGGTACGGGTGGTCGTGGTCGAGCGCGGCGGCCGCGCGGCGGGCGGCGGGCGCGAGGACGAGCGCGGCGACGTCGTCGGCCTCGCCGCCCTCCGGCGCCTCCGCGACGTAGCGGAGGAGCTCGGCGAAGTGGTCGGGCACCTCGCTCGCGCGGGGGAGGCCCGCCTCCGCGCGCAGCGCCGCGAGGTGGGCGAGGAGGGCGTTCCGCCGGGGCCCCTCGCCGCAGAGGTGGATCCCGGCGTACGGGCTCACCGCGGGGCGGAGATCGAAGGTGGCCGTGTAGAGCTCCTCCGCGCCGCCCGGGCCGAGCAGCGCGAGCCGGTCGGCGAGCCTGTCGAGCGCGGCGCCGATCCCGCCCGGGAGGTGGCTCGCGTGGGCGCGCAGCCGGCCGGGGAGCGCGTCGTCGGGGTAGGACAGGAGGTCGGCGAACGCGCGCGCCGCCTCGCGCGAGAGCGCGGGCGCGGTCACGGTACCCTCGCGCGCAGCCCGGCGAGGCCCTGCAGGCCGACGAGCTGCTCGGTCTCGGCCTCGCGCCCGCCGGGCGGCCGCACCACGCGCTCGCGGAGCGTGGGGTACACGGTGAGCCGGTGGAGCGCGTCCGCCACCTCGGGCGTGAGCCCGGCCGTGCGGAGCGCCTCGGCCGCGTCCGCCTCGCTGACGTCGCCCACCGTGGCCGCGCGGCGGCGGGTGCGCACCGCGACGAGCCGCCTGAGCGCGGACCGGACGACCTCGTCGTTGCCCGCCGCGAACATCGCCGCGAGGTAGCGGACCGGGATGCGCTGGGCGTCGGCCGGGGTGAGGGCCGCGCCGTCAGCGGCGCCGGTCCGCACCGGCGAGAGCGGCGGCACGTAGAAGACCATGGGCAGCGTGCGGAACTCGGGGTGGAGCGGCAGCGCCACCTCCCACTGCCGCACGAACCGATCGGCGGGCGAGCGCCGCGCGGCGTCGAGGGTCGCGTCGGAGATCCCGCTCCGCCGCGCCGCCGCGACGACCTCCGGGTCGGCGGGGTCGAGCAGCGCGGCGCGCTGCGCGGCGACGAGATCGTGCTCCGGCGCGCGCGCGGCGCGCAGGGCCGCCTCCGCGTCGTAGAGCAGGACGCCCTGGTAGCGGATCCTCCCGACGCACGCCTGGAAGCAGGCGGGGGGCTCGCCGCTCTCGACGCGCGGGTAGCAGCCGATGCACTTCTCCGACTTCCCCTCAGACCACGAGTGGAACGTCTTCTTGTACGGGCAGGCCGGGACGCACATGCGCCACCCGCGGCAGGCCTCCCGGTCGATGAGCACGATCCCGTCCTCGCCGCGCTTGTAGATGGCGCCGGACGGGCAGGCCGCGGCGCAGGCCGGGTTGAGGCAGTGGTTGCAGGTGCGGGGCAGGTGGAAGAAGACGAGCCCCTCGAGCGCGAGGAGCGCCTCGCGCTCCGCCGGCTCGAGCGCGGCGAGGTTGGGATCCGCGGCGGCGTGCACGCTCGAGCCGGCGAGGTCGTCGTCCCAGTTCGGTCCGGCGCTCGGGTCGATCGGCAGGCCCGTCACGGCCGACACCGGCCGCGCGGTGGGCAGGTCGTCCGAGGCCTTCGCCTGGAACAGGTCCTCGTAGCGGTACGTCCACGGCTCGTACTGGTCGTCGAGCGTGGGGAGGCGCGGGGCCTGGAACAGGTGCTCGAGGATGCTGCCGCGGCCGCCGAGGCGGAGCCGGAGCTCGCCGTCCTCCACCACGAACCCGCCGCGGTGGCGCTCCTGGTCTTCCCAAAGCGCGGGGTAGCCCGTCCCGGGCCGCGTCTCGACGTTGTTCCACCACATGTGCTCGGAGCCCCGCCGGTCGGTCCACAGGTTCTTGCAGACCACCGAGCAGGTATGACAGCCGATGCACTTGTCGAGGTGGAACACCGACGCGAGCTGCGCGCGCACTTCCATCGTCATGGCCGTCTCCAGTTGAACGGGCGCCCCGGCGGGCTCGCTTCGCTCGTTGAACGTTGCCGTGCCATCGCGGTCGTCAGTACTCCGGCGCGCGCTCGAGCCTGCGCACGAGCGCGTAAGCGTCGCGGTTCGTCCCGGTGGGACCCCAGTAGTTGAAGCCGTACGAGATCTGCCCGTAGGCGCCGAGCATGAGCGTGGGCTTGAGCCGGATGCGCATGAGCGAGTTGTGCACGCCCGCGCGGCGGCCCCCGCGCGCGGGCGTCCGCGGCGTGGCGATCGTCCGCTCGGGCGCGTGGTACTGCATCGCGATGCCGCGCGGCACGCGCGCGCTCACCACCGCCTTCGTCACCACGGCGCCGTGGTCGTTCACGACCTCGACCCAGTCGCCGTCGCGGATCCCGCACCCGGCGGCGTCGCGGTCGTTGAGCCAGAGCGGGTGGAGCCCGCGCGAGAGGGTGAGCATGCGCACGGTGTCGCCGTAGGTCGAGTGGATGCTCCACTTTCCGTGCGGGGTGATGAAGTTCACCTTCAGCGCCGGCCCGTCCGCCTGCGTGGCGTCGAGGTCCTGCAGCAGCGCCGGATCGAGCTTCGGCTTGTAGGTGGGGAGCCCCTCGCCGGCGGCGAGGAAGCCGGGGTGGTCGAGGTAGAGGTGCGCGCGCCCGGTGAGCGTCCGCCAGGGGACGAGCCGCTCGACGTTGAGCGTGTACGCCGCGTAGGGCCGGCCGTCGTTCACGATCCCGGACCAGCACGGGCTCGTCAGCACGCGGCGCGGCTGGGCCGCGAGGTCCTCGAAGGTGGTGCGCACCCCGCGCGTGCCCTCGGCGAGGTCCGCGAGCGGGAGGCCGACCTTCTTCTCCTCCTCGTGGAAGGCGCGCCAGGCGACCTCGCCGTTCGTCTCGGGCGCGAGGTGGAGCACCACGTTCGCGGCGTCGCGGGCCGTCGCGACCGACGGGTAGGTCTTCCCGCCGAACGCGACGGTGGGCCGCTCGCGCAGGAGCTCGTCGTAGAGGTCGGCGATGGGCCAGCCGAGGCCGTGGGCGCCGATGCCCTGCTCGCGGGCGAGCGGCCCGAGCGCGCGGAAGCGCTCGGCGAGGTGCGCGTAGTCGCGCTCGACGATCGCCAGCGCCGGGGCGTTGCGGCCGGGCACGAGCGGCGCGGCGCCGTCGGCCCAGTCCGGCGCCTCGGGATCGCCCATCTCCGCGGGCGTGTCGTGCGCGATCGCGGTCGCGACCACGTCGAGCACGGGGGAGGGGAGGTGCGCCTTCGCGAGCGCCGTGACCGCGTCGGCGAGGGCCGCGAAGGCGTCGAAGTCGCTCTTCGCCTCCCAGCAGGGCGGGACCGCCGCCTGCATCGGGTGGACGAAGGAGTGGAGGTCGGTCGAGGAGAGGTCGTCCTTCTCGTACGAGGTCGCCGCCGGCAGGACCACGTCGGCGAGGAGCCCGGTGGTGGTCATGCGGAAGTCGAGCGCGACCACGAGGTCGAGCTTCCCCTCCGGCGCGGGGCGCACCACCGCCTCGCGCGCGCCCTCCGGCGACTCCTCCGCGATCGAGAGCGCCTTCACGCCGAGGTAGTGGCGCAGGAAGTACTCGTGGCCCTTGGCGCTCGAGGAGAGCGCGTTGCCGCGCCAGGCGAGGAGCACCCGCGGCCAGGCCTCGGGCGCGTCGGGATCCTCCACCGCGAGCCGCACGCGCTTCTCCTCCAGCGCGCGCGCCACGTGGGCGGTCATGGCCTTCGGCTCCGCCCCGCCGGCCTCGGCCGCCTCGCGCGCGACCTCGAGCGAGCTCCGGTCGAACTGAGGGTAGAACGGGAGCCAGCCGCGCCGCACCGCGCGGATCTGGTGGTCCATCGCGTGGGGACGATCGCCGCGCGAGGCGGGATCGAGCCGGCCCTCGCGCTCGGCGTGCTCGTAGCGCCACTGGTCGGAGTGGACGTAGTGGAACGAGGGCGCGTTCTGGAAGCGCGGCGGCTTCGCCCAGTCGAGCGCGCCCGCGAGCGTGGCCCACGGCGCCACCGGCGCGAGCTTCTCCTGGCCGACGTAGTGGTTGAGGCCGGCGCCGTTCTTGCCGACACAGCCGCACAGCATGAGCGTCGTGAGCGCGGCGCGGTAGGCGAGGTCCGCGTGGTACCAGTGGTTCACGCCGGCGCCGATGATGACGGAGCAACGCCCGCCGGTGCGCTCCGCCGTGTCCGCCCACTCGCGCGCGAGCCTCACGACCTGCGCGCGGTCCACGCCGGTGTACCGCTCCTGCCAGGCGGGGGTGAACGGCGCCTCCGCGTCGTCGTAGCTCGCCGGGTACTCGCCCGCGAGGCCGCGCCCCACCCCGTGCTGCGCGAAGAGCAGATCCTGCACGGTCGCGACCGCCACCCGGCCGGCGTCCGTCTCGACGAACCGCACCGGCACCCCGCGCCGCCACACCCGGTCCGTGCCGAAGTCGGGCACCTCGAGCGCGACCACCGCGTCGTGGCGCTCGAGGAACGACAGCACCGGGTCGATGGGCGAGCCGTCCTGCCCGTCCTCGAGCTTCAGGTTCCACTGCCCCTTGCGCGCCTGCCAGCGGAAGCCGAGCGTGCCCTGCGGCATGCGCGGGGCGTCGGCGGCGCGATCCCAGACCAGGAACTTGAACCCTCCGTGCTCCTCGCCGCGGTAGCGGCCGAGGGCCTCCGCGCGGAGCATGCGCCCGGGCGCGGCGACGCCGTCCTTCACGTCGAGCGCGACGAGGAACGGCGCGTCGGTGTAGCGGGTGAGGAAGTCGCGGAACGCCGGCACCTCGCGCTGGGCGTGGACCTCCGAGAGCAGCACGTGGTTCACCGCGCAGAGCAGCGCGCCGTCCTGCCCGGCGTGCGCGGGGATCCACCAGTCGGACTGGCGGCAGGTGGGGTTGAAGTCGGGCGAGAGCACGACGACCTTCGCCCCGTCGTGGCGCGCCTCCGCGAGGAAGTGCGCGTCGGGCGTGCGCGTCACCGCCACGTTCGAGCCGAGCACGAGCACGTACTTGCTGTTGAACCAGTCGGCGCTCTCCGCGACGTCGGTCTGCTCGCCGAACACCTCCGGCGAGGCGTTCGGGAGGTCGCAGTACCAGTCGTAGAACGAGAGGTTCACGCCGCCGAGCAGCTGGAGGAAGCGGGAGCCCGCGGCGAACGAGAGCATCGACATGGCCGGGATGGGCGAGAAGCCGATGACGCGGTCCGGGCCCCAGCGCTTCACGGTGTGGACGATGGAGGCCGCGACGATCTCGACCGCCTCCTGCCAGCTCGCGCGGCGGAAGCCGCCCTTGCCCCGCGCCGCCTGCAGCACGGCGCGGCGCGCCGGGTCGGCCATGAGCGCGCCGAAGGCCGCGACCGGATCGGCGTCCGCCGCCCTGGCCGCGCGCCACGCGTCGAGGAGGGCGCCGCGCACGTAGGGGGTCTTCACGCGGAGCGGAGAGTAGAGGTAGGTCGAGTAGCACGCGCCGCGCTGGCAGCCGCGCGGCTCGTAGGGCGGCACGCCCTCGAGGGCGGGGTAGTCGGTCGCCTGGGTCTCGAAGGCGACGATCCCCTCCTTCACGTGCACGTTCCAGGAGCAGCTCCCGGTGCAGTTCACGCCGTGGGTCGAGCGCACGGACCGGTCGTGCTGGTGCCGGTCGCGCCACAGCCGCTCCCAGCGGCGCGAGGAGGGGTCGAGGACGTCACGCAGGAAGCTCATCGGGAACCCCCCTCGGCCCGGCGGGCGCGCGCGAGCGCGGCCGAGACGGGCGGCATGCGGCGGCGGAACAGGACGGCGAGGAGCGCGAAGATCGCCGCGGCGACGAGGCCCGCCTCGAGGAGCAGGCGCCCGAGCGCGCCTCCCGAGGGAGGCGGCGCCGCGCGCGCCTCGAGCAGGAACGCGGCGAGGTCGCCGCGCTCGCGCGCGGTGAGGGCGTGGCCGCGGTAGATGGGCTCCATGCTCGGGAACGGCACGTCCTCGAGCGCGGCCGCGAGCGTCTCCGCGTCGTAGGTCTCCGCCGCGGCCGAGAGGTCCGGCCCGAAGCTCGCGCTGAAGGCGAGCCCGTGCCCCGCGAGCCCGTGGCAGGCGAGGCACGGCGCGCCGCCGTTCGCGAGCGGCGTCGTCCCCACGTAGAGCGCCTCGCCCTGGCGCGGGTCGGCGGCGGCGCCGGCCAGGCCGGGGGTGAGCGCGGCGGCGAGGACGAGCGCGCCGCACAGGCGATCGATGGGAGGCATCGCTTGCTCCTCGGGTGCGGGTCGGTGCTGGTTGACCCGAAGTTGCCATTGCTGGTTAGCGCAGGAATTGCCGAGACCGGAAGAGTTTCCGTCGGTGGCCATTCGGGGCCTGATTTGACGTGCGTCAATACGCGACCGCTGACCTCACCGAATCCACCGATGGAACGGTAGGTCGGATCCGGACGTCCGCATGCTTTGCGCGCGCCCCCGCGGCCGCTCGCGACGGAGTCGATGCTCGCGGGGTGCTCGTGCGACGGCGCCCCGGGCGCGGGCGCCGCCGCGCCCTCACGGCGGCGGGACGAGCCCGAGCCGCGCGAGATCCTCGGGCGTGTTCGCGTTCGCGAACGCGAGCCCCTCGGGATCGACCGCGCGCCACTCGCTCTCCTCCACGATCGCCGCCGCGACGCTCCGTGCGATCGCCTGGAGCGACGGATCGCCCTCCGCGAGGAGGCGCGAGAGGAGCGGCAGGCACGCGCGCGACCAGAGCGCGTGCAGGGGCTCGAGGCGGCCCTGCCAGCGCACCACGACCGCCTCGGCCCCGGCCCGGCGCGAGGCGAGGAGCGCGATGCCCGCCTCGGACACGAAGGGCATGTCGCAGCCGGCGGTGAACACCCAGGTCGTGCGCGCCGCGGAGAGCGCGGCGTGAACGCCGCCGGGCGCGCCCTTCCCCTTCACGAGGTCCGGCACGATGGGCGCGCCGAGCGGCGCGTAGGGCGCGGGGTCGTTCGCGACGACGAGCGCGCCGCCGTCGAAGAGCGCGCGGAACAGGCGGAGCGAGCGCGCCGCGATGGGCTCGCCGCCCACGCGCAGGAGCCCCTTCGGCCGGCCGCCGAGCCGCGTCGCCCGTCCGCCCGCGATGAGCGCGCCGGTGCAGTCCGAGATGCGTGCCGACATCACCGGGGTCGAGCATAACGTGAGGAGGCGTCCGCCGGGCGCCGGCGGACCGCCGCCGCTATGGAGTCGAGCGGTCGATTCGGGTACAACCCTAGCCCCCCTATGACGCCGGAACAGCGCATCGAGGCCTTCCGGGCATTCGTGGCGAAGAGCCCGGACGACGCCTTCGCGCGCTACTCGCTCGCGATGGCGCTCCGCACCGCCGGCCGCGGAGACGAGGCCGTCGCCGAGTTCCGCGAGACGGCGCGGCGCAAGCCCGACTACGTCCCGACCTACCTCATGCTCGGCCAGTCGCTCGAGACGGCGGGCCTGGACGGCGAGGCGGCGCGGGCCTACGAGGACGGGATCGCGGCCGCGACCCGCACGAACGACATGCACGCACGGAGCGAGCTCTCGCAGGCGCTCGACGCCGTCCGTGCCCGAGGAGCCTGACAGAAGATGAGCCCCATCGATCCCAAGGACGTCGAAGTGACCCGCGCGCGCATGGAGACGGACGACGTCCGGCTCTCGCTCGGCGGCCTCCTGCGCGGCAAGCGCGCGCTCATCACCGGCGTCGCGAACGACCGCTCCATCGCCTGGGGGATCGCGGAGGCGTTCCAGCGCGAGGGCGCCGAGCTCGCGTTCACGTACCCCGGCGAGTCGATGGAGCGGCGCGTCCGCCCCATCGCCGAGGGCATCGGCGCGAAGGCGATCGTCGACTGCGACGTCTCGAAGGACGAGGACATCGCCCGCACGGTCGCGGAGATCGGCAAGGTGTGGGATCGCGTGGACGTGCTCGTCCACTCGATCGGCTTCGCGCCGCGCAGCGCGCTCGACGGCCGCTTCGCCGACGTGACGACCCGCGACGCGTGGCGCATCACCATGGACGTCTCCGCCTACTCGCTCATCGCCCTCGCCCGCGCGTTCCGGCCGATGATGCCCGCTGGCTCGAGCATCGTGACGCTCACGTACTACGGCGCCGAGAAGGTCGTCCGGAACTACAACGTGATGGGCGTCGCGAAGGCCGCGCTCGAGTCCTCGATGCGCTACCTCGCCGAGGACCTCGGCCAGGAGGGCATCCGGGTGAACGCGATCAGCGCCGGGCCCATCAAGACGCTCGCCGCCGCCGGCATCAAGGGCATGCGCACCATGCTCGGCGAGAACGCGGCGAAGACGCCGCTCCGCCGGAACGTCGACCAGGAGGACTGCGCGCGCGCGGCCCTCTACCTCTGCTCGGACCTGGCGCGCAACGTGACGGGCGAGGTGCTGCACGTCGACGCCGGGCAGAACATCCTGGGCGTCGTGTCGATGGAGTAGGCGCCGCCGCCGCTCACACGAAGCGGCCGCGCCGCGGCTTCTCTCCCACGAACGGGTTCGAGCGGCGCTCCTCCCCGAGGAGCCCCGCCGGCCCGTGGCCGGGGTGGAAGCGCACCTCGTCGCCGAGCGGGAAGAGCTTCCCCTGGATGGAGGCGTGCAGGGCGTCGAAGTCGCCGCCGGGGAGATCCGTCCGCCCGACCGAGCCGGCGAACAGGGTGTCGCCGCTGAAGAGCAGCCGCTCCTCCGGGAAGAAGAGGCAGATCGAGCCCGGGCTGTGACCGGGCGTGTGGATGACGCGCCCCTCCGACGCGCCCACGCGGAAGGTCTCACCGTCGGCCGGCTGGTGATCGACCGCCGGCGCGACGACCGGATCGAACCCGAACATCTCCGCCTGGCGCGGCAGCGCCTCGAGCCAGCCCGCGTCGGCCGCGTGCAGCGAGAGGGGGGCGCCCGTCGCGTCCTTCGCCTCGGCGGCGCCGGCGACGTGATCGATGTGTCCGTGCGTGCACAGGATCCGCGTCACGCGCCAGTCCGGCTCGAGGAGCGCGAGGACGCGCGGGATCTCGCCGCCCGGGTCCACGAGGAGCGCCTCGCCCGTCCGGTCGCAGGCGGCGACGTAGGCGTTCGCGGCGAAGGGGCCGACGACGGCGTTCCGGACGACGAGCATCGCTTCGATCCCCCGGCCCTCGCGCGCTGCCGGGCCCCTGGAAGCGACGAGGGCCGGCGGGAATCGATCCCCCGGCCCCCGGCGACGATGGCGACCCGCGCTCGCGGGCGCGCGCCTGGCTAGTACGAGAAGGACGACCCGCAGCCGCAGGTCGTGCGCGCGTTGGGGTTGTTGAACTTGAAGCCGGCGCCCTGGAGGCCGACCACGTAGTCGATCGTGACGCCCTGGAGGTACATCGAGCTCATCGGATCGACGTAGAGCTTCACGCCGTCCTGCTCGAACGAGACGTCGCCCTCACGGGGGTCCTTCTCGAAGTCCATCGAGTACTGGAAGCCCGCGCAGCCGCCGCCCATCACGCCGACGCGGATGCCGTACGCGTGGAGCCCTTCGCGCTCCATCGCGTCCTTCACCATCTCGATCGCCTTGGCGGTGAGGCTGACGGGATTCTCCGTCCCGGCGTCGGCGGCGGGGGCGGCAGGGGTGACGGGAGTCTGGGTGATGGCATCCATGTGTCGAAATTCTCCGTGGCGGGGTTGGTCGCCCGCCCGCTTTGACGTGACGCAAGGGAGTCTAACAGCGGGGGTTGGGCGCTTCAATGCGAGGTGCGGACGGGCGCGGAAGCCGCGAGCTTCAGGCGCGCCCCGAGAGGTGGCGCCCGCCATCCACGGGGAGCACCGCGCCGGTCACGAAGGGCGCCCCGG
The DNA here is from genome assembly GCF_022690695.1 of Anaeromyxobacter sp. SG17. Taxonomy (NCBI): domain Bacteria; kingdom Pseudomonadati; phylum Myxococcota; class Myxococcia; order Myxococcales; family Anaeromyxobacteraceae; genus Anaeromyxobacter; species Anaeromyxobacter sp. SG17. The sequence goes on along the minus strand of NZ_JALCYX010000001.1, from coordinate 37,230 downwards.
CGAGGAAGCGCACGGCCGCCGCGACGTCGGCGGGCGTGCCCGGACGCCCCAGCGGGATGCGGGCGGCGAGCGTGCGGCGGAGCTTCTCCGGGTACGCCTCCGGCCAGAGCACCGTCCCGGGCGCGACGGCGTTCACCCGGATCTCCGGCGCGAGCTCGAGCGCCAGGCACTCGGTGAGCCGGACGAGCGCCGCCTTGGAGGCCGCGTAGGCCGCGAAGCCGCGCCAAGGCACGAGGCCGCCGCCCACGTCGGCGACGTTCACGACGGAGCCGTGGGACCGGCGGAGGAGCGGCGCGAGCGCGCGCGTGAGCAGGAGCGGCGCGCGGGCGTTCAGGTCCATCTGCGAGTCGAACGCCGCGGCGTCGGTCTCCTCGAGCGGGAGCGCGTCGAACGCCGCCGCGCTGTTCACGAGGAGATCGAGCCTGCGGTGGCCGCGCCGGAAGGCGGCGGCGAGCGCCGCGGGTCCGTCCGGCTGGGCGAGGTCCGCCTGCAGCGCGTCCGCGAGGCCGCGCGGCGGGTGCGAGCGGTAGTGGGCGACGACCGCGTACCCGTGGCGCGCGAGGTCGCGCGCGATCGCGTTCCCGACCCGCACGCCCGCGCCGGTGACGAGCGCGACCGGCGTCACGGCGGCCCTCGCCTGCCTGGCGCCGCCGCGAGGCGCGCGGTGCCGTCGCGCAGGGAGGCGGCGGGCGTCGCGGCCGGTTCCATGCGCGCGGACGGCGCCGTCATGCCTCGTCCTCGCGCGGCGGGTCCCAGATCGTCTCGTCGCGCCGCGCTCGCGCGTTCGCGACCCGCGCCGCGACGAACAGGAAGTCGGAGAGCCGGTTCAGGTACGCGAGCGCCTCGGGCGCGACCTCGACCTCCGCCGCGAGCGCCACCACCCGCCGCTCCGCGCGGCGGCAGACGCAGCGCGCGAGGTGGAGCGCCGCCGCGGTCCGCGTGCCGCCCGGGAGCACGAACTGGCGGAGCGGCGGGAGCGCTGCGTCGAACGCGTCGATGGCCGCCTCGAGCCGGGCGGTCCACGCCGGGGCGATGGGCGGGATCGCGCTGCGCGCCTTCGCCTCGTGCGGCGTCGCGAGCTCCGCCCCGACGCAGAACAGCTCGTGCTGCACGCGCGCGAGCTGGGCGTCGATCTCGGGATCCTCGACGATCGCGCGGACCGAGCCCACCGCCGCGTTGAGCTCGTCCACCTCGCCGTAGGCGTCGACCCGCGCGTCGCTCTTCCGCACGCGCGGCCCCCCGAACAGGCCGGTCTCTCCGCGATCGCCGCTCTTCGTGTAGATCTTCACGCCAGCGTGCCTATCAGAGGCACGAGGCGGGCCGCAACGCCCGCGCGAGGAGCGGATGGAGCCCATCTTCGAGGGAGACGCGCTCGCGGCGGTCGGACGCGCGGCGGCGGAGCGCGCCTGGGCGGGCGGGCTCACGGTGGCGAGGCCCGACGGGAGCGTGGTGCCGATCCCGCTCGTCGCCGAGCCGGAGGTGCCGTCGCGCGAGGCGCTCGCCGCGGCCGCGCGGGAGGCGCAGGCGATCCTGTCCGGCGCGGTGAAGCTCGCGCGCCACCTCCTCCTCCACGGGGACGCGCGGGATCGCGCCGCGCTCGTGGAGCCGTTCGAGGGCCTCGAGGCGGAGGCGATGGCGAAGCTCTTCGCCGAGGCGCCGCTCCCCGTGCTCCACGCCCGGGTCGACTTCCTCGTCCCCGAGGGCGGCGGCCCGCCCCGCGCGCTCGAGCTCAACGCCACCATCCCGGCCATGTCCGGCTACGCGGATCTCGCCGCGCACGCCTGGATCCGCGCCGCCGCCGCCGCGCGCGGCAAGCCTCCCCGCGAGGCGGAGGCGCTCGTCGCCCGCTGCGGCAGCCACATGGAGCGGCTGCGCGAGGTGCTCGTCGCGTACTACCGGGCGCGCGGCGGCACGCGCGAGCGCCCGTCGATCGCGATCGTCGCGCGGCCGGGCGACGCGCAGATCGGCGAGCTCCGGTGCCTCCAGGCCCACCTCGCGCGGATGGGGCACGCCGCGGCGAACCTCGTCCCGGCGGCGTGCGAGCCGGAGCGCTGGGACGTGCTGTACCGGCACGTGTGGGCGAACCGCGTGGACCCGGCCACGCCGTTCGCGCGCGCGCTGCTCGCCCCGGCGCGCCACGTGCTCGTGAACCCGGTGAACGGCCTGCTCGAGGCGAAGGCCCTCTTCGCGCGGCTGTCGGAGTGCGCGGACGACGCGGCGCTCGCCGGGCGCGCCGGGCTCGACGCGGAGGAGCGCGCCGCCGCGGCGCGGCTCCCGATCACGCGGCGGCTCACCCCGGCGCTCGCGCCGCGCCTCCTCGAGGAGCGGGCGCGCTGGGTGCTGAAGCGGAGCTGGGACTACGGCGGGAAGAGCGTGCACCTCGGCGCGGAGGAGGCCCCCGAGGAGTGGGCGCGGACCGTCGAGGCGGCGCTCGGCGACGCGCGCGGGGGAGGGTTCGTCGCGCAGGAGCGGATCTTCGCGGCGCGCCGGGCGGCGACGCGCGTGACGCCGGAGGGCCTCGACAGCGGGATGCTCTATCGCGACCTGTCCACCTACTGCGGGCTGGGGCCCTCGCGGGCCGACGGCTCCGTGGTCCGCGCCGCCGCCTCGCCGGTGGTCAACATCCTCGGCGGCGGCGGGCTCGCGCCGGTGGTGCCCGCGGACGTGTACGAGGCGCTGCGGTGAGCGCCGCGGCGGGTCACGGGACTCCCGCGGCGGCGGACGGCTCCTCCCCCGTGAGCGGCCCGGAGCGGAAGTCCGCGATCGCCGGGATCCCCGGGAGCACCGCGATCGGCCGCGCGGAGTGATCGGTCGCGAGGTGGACGACGAGCGCCTCCGGGAAGCGGCGGGCGTAGAGGTTCACGTGCGCGGGCTCGTTGTCGAACGCGGCGACCACCGGGCCGAGCCGCTCGACGCGCGCGGCCGCGACCTCCTTCCACGCGTCGTCGTCGAGCGCGAGGTCGTCCTTCATGAGCAGGTGTACGCCCGCGCCGTCCGGGGCCGGGAACCCCTCGCGCCGGAAGACGTGCAACGTGCCCTCGACCATGCGGGCGGGTCGGCCGGTCACGTACGCGATGCGCGCGCCGGCGCTCGCGAGCGCGCGGACGAACGCGGCCGCGCCGGGGAGCGCGGCGTCGAGGCGGCAGTACGCGCTCGTGAAGAACCACTCCGCCCAGAAGCGCCGCGCCGGTCCGGCGTGCGCCGCCACCTCCGCGGGCGTGAGGCCGGCGTTGGCCATCGCGAGCCGCAGGTCCCACCCCTGCCAGTGCTCGGGGCGCGCCTCGAGCAGCGCGGGCAGCCCCGCCACGCGGCCGTAGTCCTGGAGGATGCGGGCCTGGCGCGGGCGGTTGTCGAGCAGCGTCGAGTCGAGATCCAGGACGACCACGCCCCGGGGCGCGGCGGCGGCGGCGCGCGAGAGCGCGGCGGCGAGGGTGGGCTCCTGCGCGGCTGGGCGCGTGCGGCGGCTCATGTCCCTCGAGTAGGGCGCCGGCGCGGCGGCGGAAACGCCCGGGTGGGAGCCTGCGGTGGGAGCGCGTCGCCGGTGTGCGCGCGGCGCGTCGCGTGGGCGTAGGCGCGCACGCCCGCGTCCTTGGGGGCCCCCCGGATCTCGGCTAGAGTCGGCGCCGCGTGCCCGCGCCGGAGATCCTCGTCGTCGACGACTCGCCGAGCCAGGTCGATTGGCTCGTGTCCGTGCTGAGGCGTGAGGGCTACCGCGTCCGGATCGCGCGCGACGGAGGCGAGGCGATCCGCGCCATCCGCGGGGTGCCGCCCGATCTCGTGCTGCTCGACCTCATGCTCCCGGACCTGGACGGGCTCGAGGTGCTGCGCACCGTCAAGGCCAGGCCCGAGGAGCCCTTCGTCCCGGTCATGATCCTGTCGGCGAGGTGCGACGTCGACTCCAAGGTGACCGGGCTGCGGCTCGGGGCGGACGACTTCCTCGCGAAGCCGTTCGCCGAGGCGGAGGTCCTCGCCCGCTGCGCGGCGATGCTGCGCATCAAGTCGCTCCAGGACCAGCTCCGCCGCGCCCAGCGCGATCTGGAGGAGCGCTCGGTCACGGACGCGCTGACGGGCCTCAAGAACCGGCGCTTCTTCGACGAGCGGCTCTACGAGGAGTTCTGCCGCGCGCACCGCTACGCGGACCCGCTGTCGCTCATCATGATCGACCTCGATCACTTCAAGACCGTGAACGATCGGCACGGCCACCCGGCCGGCGACGCGGTGCTGCGCGAGGCGGCCGCCGTGGCGCGCGCGTCGATCCGCGATCCGGACATCTGCTGCCGCTACGGGGGCGAGGAGTTCGCGGTCATCCTGCCGAAGACGCACCTGCCCGGCGCCCTCGCCGTCGCGGAGCGGATCTGGCGCGCGCTCGGCGCGAAGGCGTACGCCGTCGCGGCGGAGGCGCACGCCGGGCCGGCGGAGCTGCGCGTGACCGCCTCCCTCGGCGTGGCGTTCTTCCCCTCGAAGGACATCACGGCGCACGAGCACCTCCTCCGCTTCGCGGACGACGCGCTCTACCAGGCGAAGCGCGCCGGGCGGAACACCATCCGTCTCTACCAGTCGCCCAGCTCGACCCCGCCGCCCGGCCCTCCCGCAAACGGCTGAACGCAAAGTGGCGTTACTGTCAGGGTAAGGGTATAGGTTGACCCGGAGCGCATCGCTACCCGGGTCCGAGCGCGCTCAACGCTGCGAAAACATTGCTCCCCGGGTCCGTCCCACGTGGACCGGACGATGCACCGTGGGGGCACCCCGTGATGGACGCGCAGGTCACCTCGACGGGATGCGTGCACCCCGGACCCAGCCGGGAGTGCACCCTCCTCATCGTCGAGGACGACGAGCTCGTCCGGCGCGCGCTCCAGCGCGTCCTGCGCCGCGCGCGCTGCCGGATCCTGGAGGCGGCCGGGGCGGAGGACGCCCTCGAGCTCCTCGAGCGCGAGCCCGTGCACGCGATCGTCTCGGATCACCGGATGCCGGGCATGACGGGCATCGACCTCCTGCGCAGGGTGAAGGAGCGCTGGCCGCGGGTCCAGCGGGTCCTGCTCACCGGCCAGGCCGACTCCGCCGCCATCGAGGAGGCGGTGAACCGCTCCGAGATCTTCCGCTTCATCTGGAAGCCCTGGGACGACGCGCACCTGCTCATCACCGTGCAGAGCGCGATCGACCAGTTCTGGACGCTCGAGGAGAACGACCGGCTCGCCGGCGAGCTCGCGGTGCGCAACGCGGAGCTCGAGCGGGTGAACCGCGAGCTCGACGCGCACCTCGTGGCGCGGCAGGTGGCCCTCGTGCGCGCCGCCGAGGAGTGGCGCGCCTGCTTCGACGCGCTCGGCGACCCGGTCGCGATCGTGAAGAGCGGCGGCTGCGAGGTGGTCCGCGCGAACGCGGCGTTCGCGCGCGCCGCGGGCGTGGCCGTGAACGCGCTCCCCAGCCTGCGCTGCCGGGAGCACGCCTTCGGCGCGCTGCCCTGCCCGTCGCGGTGCCGCGTCGCGGCGGGCGGCGCCGAGGCCGAGGCCGTCCGCGGCGACCGCACCTGGCTCGTCCGCTCCTTCCCGTTCACGGGCGAGGACGCCGCCTTCGTCGTGGTGATGAAGGACGTCACCGAGGAGCGCGAGGTGACGCAGCGGCTGTTCCAGGCGGAGAAGATGTCCGCCATCGGCCAGCTCGCCGGCGGCGTCGCGCACGAGATCAACAACCCGCTCGGCGGGATCCTGGCCTTCGCGCAGCTCATGAGCCGCGAGGACCGCTCGCCGGCCGACCTCGAGAACCTGAAGCTCATCCAGGACGCGGCGATGCGCGCCAAGCGCATCGTCGAGAGCCTGCTGCGCTTCTCGCGCCGGCCGCGCGGCGAGGAGAAGGGCCCGGTCGAGCTCGCGCAGGTCGCCGACGACGCGCTGTTCCTGCTCCGCCCGCAGATGAAGGACGGGAAGGTCGAGGTGGTGCGCGACTACCGGCCGGTCACCGCGCTCGGGAACGCGAACCAGCTCCAGCAGATCGTCGTGAACCTGGTGGTGAACGCCATCCAGGCGATGAGCGGCGCGGGCCGGCTCACCGTGACCGCCGGCCCCGGCGCGCCGGGGCGCGTGCGGGTGTCCGTCGCCGACACCGGGCCGGGCGTGCGCCCGGAGATCGCGAAGCGGATCTTCGAGCCGTTCTTCACGACCAAGCCCGAGGGGAAGGGCACCGGGCTCGGTCTCTCCATCTGCTACCAGATCGCCGAGGACCACGGCGGCTCGATCCGCGTCGAGCCGGGCCCTGAGGGGGGCGCCTGTTTCGTGGTCGACCTGCCGGCGACGCAGTCGAAGCACTGAACCGAGGGGACCTCATCATGGCCGAAGGCACAGACACCAAGCCCGTACGCGTCCTCGTGGTCGACGACGAGCCGACGCTCCTCCGCGCGCTCCAGGCTCTGCTCGAGCAGAAGGGCTACGCGGTGGTCGCGCTCGACTCGCCCATCGCGGCGACGCAGCGGCTCGCGCACGAAGACTTCGACGTCGCGCTGCTCGACATCAAGATGCCGCAGCTCTCCGGCCTCGAGCTCCTGTCGGCGGTGAAGCACCGCCGGCCCGAGGTCGAGGTCATCATGATGACCGGGCACGCGACGGTCGAGACCGCGCTCGCCGCGGTCCGCTCCGGCGCGTACGACTACCTCACGAAGCCGTTCGAGGACGTCGAGCTCGTCGCGCGTGCGGTCGCCAAGGCGGCCGAGCGCAAGATGCTCTTCGACCGCAACCGCCGGCTCGAGACGCAGCTCCGCGAGAAGGAGGGCGCGGCGCCGGAGGGGCTCGTCGGCAACTCCGCGCCCATCCGCGAGGTGGTGCGGATGATCGAGGCGGTCGCCTACAGCGCGACCACCGTGCTCGTCACCGGCGAGAGCGGCACTGGCAAGGAGCTCGTCGCCCGGGCCCTGCACGCGCGGAGCCCGCGGCGCGCCCAGCCGTTCGTGGCGCTCAACTGCGGCGCGCTCACCGAGACGCTGCTCGAGTCTGAGCTCTTCGGGCACGTGAAGGGCGCGTTCACCGGCGCGCAGCGCGACCAGAAGGGCCTGTTCGACGCCGCCGACGGCGGGACGATCTTCCTCGACGAGATCGGCGACATCCCGATGGCGACCCAGGTCCGGCTGCTGCGCGTGCTGCAGGAGGGCGAGCTCAAGCGCGTCGGCTCGGCCGACTCGGTGCGGGTCGACGTGCGCGTCATCGCCGCCACGCACCGCGACCTGCCGCGCCTCGTGAAGGCCGGCAAGTTCCGCGAGGACCTGTTCTACCGCCTCAACGTCATCAACATCCCGCTCCCCCCGCTCCGCGATCGCGTCGACGACGTCCCGCTGCTCGCCCACCACTTCCTGCGCCGGTACGCGGAGCGGCTCGCCAAGCGCGTGCGCACCCTGTCGCCGGAGACGGTCGAGCTCCTCTGCGGCTACCGCTGGCCCGGGAACGTCCGCGAGCTCGAGAACGCGATCGAGCGCGCGGTCGTGCTCTGCCGCGGCGAGGCGGTGAGCGCGTCGGACCTCCCGCCCGCCGTGACCGGCCGCACCGCGCCGCTCGTGCGCGAGGCGCCGGCGAGCGGCGACGAGTCCGTGTGGCTCACCATGTCCTACGCCGCCGCGAAGGAGCAGGCGCTGCGCCGGTTCGAGAAGGGCTACGTCGAGACGCTGATGCGCCACTGCGACAGCAACATCTCGGCGGCGGCCCGCAAGGCCGGCATGGACCGGTCCAACTTCAAGCGCGTGCTGCGCAAGTACCGCACCGACGTGGAGCCCGACGTGGGCGAGCAGGACGAGGCCGATCGCGCGGCAGGGTAGGCGGTAGGCGAACGAAGCGAGCCCGCCGGCCGCGGCGGGTCACCGCCGCGTTCACGCTCCCGCCCGACGTGTGTCCGGGGAGGAAGCAGTCCCTCCTGCCGCATTCGCGACACGCGTTCACGCCGCCCGCCGACATCCGTCAGCAGGGAGGGGCCCCGTCGCGAAGCGACGGGGAGGGACGCAGTCCCTCCCGGCGGGGCGCCGCCGCGTTCGCGGCGAAGCCGCCACGCGGTGGCGCACGGGCCCCGCCGAGCAGGGGTGGGGCCCCGGGGCGGGGGGGCCGGGGGGGGGGGGGGGGCGGGGGGGCCCCCCCGCCCCGGGGGCGGGGGGGGCCCCCCCCCCGCCCGGGGGGGGGGGGGGGGGGGCCCCCCCCCCCCCCGCTTCTATGGAAACAACGGGTCCCCGAGCCGCGGGTTCGCGGCGGCCTTCTCCGTCGTGAAGCGGAGCTGGACGGCCTCGCCCTTCCAGACCTCGACGGCGCGAGGGAACCAGTCGCCGCCCGTCGGCGAGCCCCAGCCGAGGAGGCGGACGTCGAGCATCACGCCGCCCTCTGCCGAGACGAGCCGCATCGGCTGGAAGGTCTCCTTGTCCACGTACGCTACCGGCTTCGCGTCCTTGCTCGATCGCGCGCCGACGACGTAGGCGAGGCGGCCGTCGAACCGGCCGATGGACACCTCCGCGGTCGAGACCCCCCGCCGCCCGAGGACGCTCGCGTACGCGGAGGCGCCGCCGCCGGCGAGCGACGGGCCGAGGAGGGCGCAGGTCGAGCGGACGAGCGCGACCGCGGCCGGGAGCTCAGCGAGACCGCGCGAGCCGACGACGCGGGAGTCGCGGATCGCGACGTACGGCCGGCTCGCCTCCGGGACGTCCAGCGGCGCGAGCTCGAGGCGGCAGCGGCCCGGCACCTTCATGAGGAAGCGCGCGGGTACGGTGAGCTGCTGGCCGCGGAGCTCGACCCCCGCCGCCTGCGCGAGCTTCTGGGCGTCGGGGCCCTCCGCCTGGAACGTCCCCTGGGCCTCGACCGAGGCGAGCGAGAGCTCGGCGCGCCTCGCGGCGAGGCGCGAGAGGATGCTCGAGACCGGGAGGACGTAGGCGGCGGCGGGGAGCGCGAGGGCGGCGACGGCGAGGGCGGCGAGGAGGCGCTTCGTCAACGGGACATCTCCTTCATCAGCTCGCGCAGCGGGCCCGCGAGCTCGGGGCGCTTCAGCGCGAACGCGAGGTTCGCCTTCAGATACCCCAATCGGTCGCCGGCGTCATATCGGTCGCCTTCGAAGCGGTAGCCGAGCAGCCCGTCCTCGCGCGCCAGCACCGCGAGCGCGTCGGTGAGCTGGATCTCGCCGCCGACGCCGGGGCGAACCTGCTCGAGGACCTGGAAGACGCGCGGCGGCAGCACGTACCGGCCGATCACCGCGAGGTTCGAGGGCGGGTCCCGCTTCGGCTTCTCCACGAGGCGGTCCACCCGGAGGGTGCGCGGCTCGATCTCCGACCCTGCGGCGATGCCGTACATCGAGGTCTCCTCGCGCGGGACCTCCATGAGCGCCACGGTGCCGAGGCCGTGCTTCGCGTAGCAGTCGGCGAGCTGCTTCGCGCCCGGCACCTTCGCGTCGATGATGTCGTCGCCGAGCATCACCACGAACGGCTCGTCGCCGATGACGTCGCGGGCGCAGAGCACCGCGTGCCCGAGCCCCAGCGGCTCCTGCTGGCGGACGGTGATGACGTTCGCCATCTGGGCGATGGACCGCATCTGCTTCTTGAGCTCGAGCTTCCCGGTGCGCTCGAGGTGCGCCTCCAGCTCGGCGGCGATGTCGAAGTGATCGACGATCGACTCCTTGCCGCGGGCGACCACCAGCACGACGTCGCGCACGCCGGCGGCCACCGCCTCGGCGACGATGTACTGGATTGTGGGCGTGTCCACGATGGGGAGCAGCTCCTTCGGGACCGCCTTCGTGGCTGGGAGGAAGCGCGTGCCGAGGCCCGCTGCAGGGATGACGGCCTTGCGGATCGTCCGGTTCTCCATGGTGCCGGCAATCTAGCCCCGCTCAGCGCCGAGCAGAAGTCCGCAAGCGTTCCATCGGGGGTGCGCCCCGGCGGGCTCGCCGCGCGGAGCCGACCCCGACTCCGGCTCCGGCTCCGACCTCGACCTCGACCTCGACCTCGACCTAGACCCGCTCGTCGACGCCGCAGGACGCCGCGAGGCGGTGGGTGCTCCTACGACCCTCGGGCGGGCGCGCACCCGGCCGTTCAGCGCTCGAGCCGCTCCGCCTCGGTCTTGCAGCCGATGCAGAGGTCCGTCACCGGGCGTGCACGGAGCCGCGCCGCCGCGATCGGGCGTCCGCAGGAGGTGCAGCGCCCGAAGGTGCCGGCCTCGATGCGCGCGAGCGCCTCCTGGATCTTCGTGATGAGCTTGCGGTCGCGATCGCGCAGGCGGAGCGCCCAGTTCCGGCCCTCCTCGGCCGTGGCGCGGTCGTTCGGATCCGGGATCTGCCGTCCCTCTCCTCCCGACATCTCGTGGACCGCCCGCTCGGACTGCCCCACGAGCGCGCTGAGCTGCTCCTCGAGCAGAGCACGGTAGCGATCCGTGTCGCGCTTGCGCATGGGGTCCTCCTCGGGTGAGCCGTACCCTTCGACCGTAGCGCGTTCCCGAAAACCGCCACAAGCGTCCTTGCCGGGGGCGTGACGTCCCCGTATCCTCGCCCGGTGCACGCGCGAATCGTGACGAGTGCCCTCGCGGCCGTCATCGTCGCCGCCCACGCCGCTGCCGCCGAGCTGCCTCCGCCCGGTGGGGTCCCGGACCTCGCCGGTCCACGCGCGCTCGCGCTCTCGGCCGGCGTGGGGATGGCGGCAGGCAACGACGGGATCCTGGTGAACCCCGCGACGATCGGGGCGCGCCGGCGCTACTCGGTCGAGGCGGGCGGCTTCGTCGATCGGCGCGGGGCCGAGAGCGTCGCGCAGCTCTTCGGCGGCTCCGTGGTCGACTCGCTCTCGTCGCCGGTGGCCGCGGGCGTCTCGTACCTGCGCGCGATCGACGGGGACTACACGGGGAACCTCGTCCACCTCGCGCTCGCGGGTCCGATCGCCGAGAAGCTCTACCTGGGCGTCGCCGCGAAGTGGCTCTCGCTTCGCGCCAACGAGAAGGTGAGCGCGGCGACCGGCGACGCCGGACTGTTCTGGCAGGTGGGCGAGTGGGTCTCGCTCGGCGCGGTGGGCTACAACCTCGTGCCCATCGCGAACGAGGCGGTGGCTCCGATGGGCGTCGGCGCGGGCCTCACGCTCGGCAACGACCGCGCCTTCCAGATCACCGCGGACTGGCGCGCAGACCTCGACCGCGCCGAGACCACGAAGAACCGCTACGGCGTCGGCGCCGAGGTGCTGCTGGGAGGCCTCGTCCCGCTCCGCGCCGGCTGGGCGCGCGACGAGACGATCGACACGTCGTGGTGGTCGCTCGGCGCGGGCATCGTCACCCGCGGTGGAGTGGCGCTCGACGTCGGTTACCGCCAGAGCCTGGACGCGACCTCGGCGCGGACGATCGCGGCTTCGCTGAAGATGTACATGTTCGATTGAAGCTCGGAGCTGCGTCGTCGAGGCGGGTGACTGCGCGTATGTGGACGCTTCCCCTCGTGCTCGCCGTGACCGCCGCGGCTCCGGCGACGAACACGAGCCGGACAGGACCTCACGAACCGGCTGCCGCTCCCGTGCCCGCGGGGTTCCTCGTGCTCCCGGCCGTTCGCGCCTTCCTCGGGGGCCCGCTCCCTGCGCACGAGCAGTACGTTCCGCTCCCCGGGTCGTCGATGCACGTGGCAGTGGTCGAGGCATGGCCCGCGCAGCCGGACGGACCGAGCCCGAAGGCTGCGTTCGTGCTGCGCGCGAACGGCGCGCCGGACGGAGCGCTGACGGCGGCGCTCGCCGAGGCCATACGAGGTGCGGATCCTGACGCGAGGTGCCTCGGCTCGCCCGAGCACGGGACGCCGAACGTCGCCGGCATCGGCGGGGCCGTGGTGATCGGGTTCGCGGGTGGCCGCGACCCGCGCCCGGCCTGCTTCGTGACATGGGACCCGAAGCGCTCCACGATCGACGTCACGCGCCGGGACCTCCTCGCGACCGACGCCGCGCGCGACGCGCTGGCGACCGGAGCGAGCTGGAGCGCCCGCCCGAGCGCGTCCGCGAGGGCGACCTTCCATGCGTCGAGTGCATTCGTCGAGTTTGCAGGCCCTGCGCGACCGGCGCAGCTGATGGCGGCGACGCTCCCGGGGTCGGGGCTGCTCCTCGTGTACGTCCAGTCCGGCGGGCGGTACGTGGACGAGAGGGATCCGGGCGCGGGCTTCGAGGCGAAGGTGTTCGTCCACGACCCCTCACGCGGAGCGATCGACGCGGGGCGCACGGTCGAGTTAGGGGACGGGTTGTCCGGCCCGACGGCGAGCTGCGGCGGGCTCGGGACGGTGAGCGCCCTGCGCGCCACGGACGCAGCCGTGACGGTGGAGCAGTTCTACGTGCCCGGAGGGGCGCACCTGAACTGCTCCACGCTCGTTCGCTGGGATGCTCGGCGCAAGCTCTTCGACGTCCGTCCGCTCGGCCCGGTGGTCGACACCGCGAGCGCCGCCTTCGACCGCGAGCGCGAGGACCTCGGCGAGCTCGACGCGGGAGCGCTCGCGCTGTGGAAGGCGGGGCGCCGCTCCGAGGCGATCGCGTCGTGGAGGTCCGCGTTGCAGGATGGCCGGCGTCTCCTGGACGAGGGCGAGATCTGCAACAACCTCGGGTTCGCATACTGGGCGATCGGGGATCACGCGTCCGCGGAGAGGGTCCTCCTCGAGTGCGAGCAGCAGTTTCCGGAGCGCCCGGCCATCCAGCTCAACCTCGGCGACGTCTACCGCGACAGTGGGCGCAAGGCGGAGGCGGTCGCGCGCTACCGGCGCTTCCTCGGCATGCCGATCTCGCCGAGGCAGCAAGAGATCGCCGAGAAACGCCTGAGAGAGCTCGGCGCCGCGAGGTGACTGCGCCGCCGGCGTCCCGTGCCGATACGCTCGCTGTCAGCTTCACTCACCGCTCGAAGGGACGCTCGACTCCTCCGCTGCCGGGAGGGGCGTCGCCTCTCCTCGCGCGATGGGCCGGGCACTCCCACGGTGACTGTTCCGTGCACCTTCCGGGCGCCGGCCATCCTCACACGTTCGGCAGCACGATCGGCTTCCCCGTCGCCCCGTTCTCGCCGCGCCACACCGGCACTCCCCACACCGCGCTCACCCGCGCGTCCGTGAGGACGTCCGCGGGCCGGCCCTCCGCGACGACCCGGCCGCCGGAGAGCACGACGAGCCGATCGCAGGCGGCGCCGGCGAGGTTCAGGTCGTGCAGCACGGCGACGACGCAGAGTCCGCCGCGGGCCGCGAGCTGGGCCATCCGCATCACGGCGACCTGGTGGGCGAGGTCGAGGAAGGCGGTCGGCTCGTCGAGGAGCAGCACGCGCGGCTCCTGCGCGAGCGCGCGCGCGAAGAACACGCGGCGCCGCTCGCCGCCCGAGAGCGCGTCGAGCCGGCGTCCGGCGAGGTGGAGGAGGTCGCAGGCCTCGAGGGCGCCGCGCACCGCCCCGTGATCGAGGCGGGTCGCCACGGCGAGCAGGCCCTGGTGCGGCGTGCGCCCCATCATCACCGCCTCGCGCACCGTGAACGGCCAGCCGACGCGCGGCTCCTGCGGGACGAGCGCGCAGACCCGGGCGACCTCCCGGCGCGGCGCGGCGTGGGGATCGAGCCCCCCGAGGCGCACCGAGCCGGACGAGGGCGCGGCGAGCCCGGCGACGAGCCGGACCAGGGTGGACTTGCCCGCGCCGTTCGGGCCGAGCAGCCCGACGAACTCGCCCGCGCGCGCGGTGAAGGAGACGTCCTCGAGCGCGTTCCGCGCGCCGTAGGCGAACGAGGCGCAGCGCACCTCGACGATGGGGCCCGGCGCGGGCGCGCTCACGCCGCCTCCGACGGCCGCTCGGTGCGGCGGAGGAGCCAGAGGAAGAACGGCCCGCCGAGGAACGCGGTGACCGCGCCGACCGGCGGCTCGGTGCCGAGCGGGAGGAAGGCGAGCCGCGCGAGCGCGTCGGCGAGGACGAGGAAGGCCGCGCCGAAGAGCGCCGAGGCGGGGACGAGCAGGCGGTGGTCGGGCCCGACCACGCGGCGCACGAGGTGCGGGACGATGAGGCCGACGAACCCGACCATGCCGGCGAGCGCGACCGCCGCGCCGGTCGCGGCGCTCGCCGCGAAGAACACGGCCGCGCGGGCGCGCCTGACGTCGACCCCGAGCGAGGCCGCCTCCTCGTCGCCGAGCGTGAGGACGTTGAGGCGCGCCGAGAGCGCGACGAGCGCCCCCACGGACAGGGCGATGAGGACGGCCCCGACGGCGATCGTGCCGGAGGTCTCGTAGCCGACCGCGCCGACGAGCCAGTACATGAGCCGGCTCGCCTGCTCGGGCGGGACGAGCAGCTTGATGAGCGTGATGACGCCCGCGACGAAGGCGTTGAAGACGATGCCGACGAGGAGCGCCGCCTCCGGCACGAGCCGCCCCGCGACGCGGCCGAGCCCGAACACGAGCGCGGTCGAGGCGAGCGCTCCGAGCACGGCGCCGGCCGCGACCGGCGGCGCCGCGGCGAGCGCCTCGCCCGCGCTCCCGGCGACGCGCGCGAGCCCCGCCGCCGCGACGAGCACGATCGAGCCGCCGAGGGCGGCGCCGCCGGAGACGCCCAGCACGAACGGCTCGGCGAGGGGGTTCCGCAGGAGCGCCTGGAGCGCGGTCCCCGCGGCGGCGAGGGCGCAGCCGACGAGCGCGGCGAGCACCGCGCGCGGGAGCCGCAGCCCGAGGAGGATCGCCGCGTCGGGATCGCGGCCCGCGAGCGCGGCGGAGATGGAGATCGGCTGGGCGCCGAGCGTGCAGGAGAGGGCGATCGCGAGGGCGACGGCGACGGCGCCGGCGGCGAGGGCGAGCGCGAGCCGGGCCGCGGGGGACACGGTCACCGGCTCGCCTCGGGGTGGATCCCGCGGAAGAGCGCGTCGAGGCCGCGGACCATGCGCGGCCCCGGCCGCAGGAGATCGTCGTTCGGGATCCGGAAGACCCGGCCGCGGCGGACCGCGGGGATCGCGGCGAGCCGCGCGATCCCCTCCGGCGGCTCGCGCGCCGCGCCGTCCACGACGAGCTCCGGATCGTCCACGACCGCCTTCTCGAGCGGGTAGACCGGCCAGGGGCGCTCGCCGCGGACGACGTTCTCCGCCCCGGCGAGCGCGAGGAGCTCGTCGGGGAAGCTCCCCGGACCCGCCACCACGAGCGGCTCCCGCCCGACGACGAAGAGGACGCGCTTGCGCTTCACCTCCCGCCCCCGGCGCCGCACGTCGTCCACCGCCGCGCGCAGGGAGCGCGAGAGCCGCTCACCGCCCGCGGGGTCTCCGAGCGCCTCGCCCACGAGGCGCGGCGTCGCGAGCACGTCGGCGACGCTCACGATCGGGATGGCGAGGACCGGGAACGGGTGGCGCGACGCGGCCGACAGCTCGGCGATGCGCCGCACCGCGCCGAGGGCGCCCCCGTCCGTCACCCACAGCAGGAGATCGGGCGAGAGCGCGAGCACCGCCTCCGGGCTCGGGTCGAGGAACCCGCCCACGCGCGGGAGGTCCTTCACCTCTGGAGAGTCGTCGAGCCGCGTCACGCCCACGAGCCGGTCCGCGTGGCCGAGGGCGACGACGACGTCGGTGAGGCTCGGCGCGAGCACGACGATGCGGCGGGGCGGCGCCTTCGGGCGCGGCCCCACCCAGATCGCGCCACCCTCCGCGGCGCCCTTGCCGCTCGGGCGGAGGGGATCGTCCGCCGCCGCGCGCGACAGGGCGAGCGCGGCGACGGCGAGGGCCAGGGCGGCGGGGCGGATCACTCGCTGCATGCGATGTCGGACACCCAGGCGAAGTGCGTGTCGGGATTCACCGGGCAGACCTCGGTCGCGGCGCCGGTGGCGCGCGACGCAGGGTCGAAGGGCAGCACCTTCCCGGAGCTCTGGTCGGTCACGAGGCCGCGCCCGCCGCAGAACGTCACGTTCCCCGGGACGATCGCGCTCGCGTCGACCGCCGCGCCGACCTTCGGCGCGCCCGAGACGTCCACCGGCACGATCGCGCCGGGGGCCTCGGTCGGGAAGGAGAACGAGCCGCACGCGATCCACACCGTCGAGCCCAGCACCGCCACGTCGCCCGGGTTCTTGCAGCCGGGCCCGAGGTCCACGATGGACGTCGCGTCGCCCGCGGCGGTGTCGACGACGAGCAGCCGTCCGTTGCCCGCGGGGGCGAAGTAGCCGGCGAAGCCGCCGCCGAAGTCCGCGAACTTCAAGTTGGGGAGCGACACGAACACGCGGGCGCCGACGGTCGCCACCTGGTTCGGGAACGGATAGCCGGGGGCGTCGGCGCTGCCCGGGACCGCGAGGACGTCGATCGTGCCCGTGACCTCGCCGCAGCGCGCCCGGCAGCGGCCGTCGCGGCACTCGCGCCCGGCGGCGCAGGCGCCGCCCGCGCCGCAGGCGGGCGCGTCCGGCTTCGCGCACTCGGCGAGCCCGGAGAGATCGACCTTCGCGATCTGCTGGCCGACCGGGGCGGTCTGGTCGCCCGTGGGCCCGTTGCCGTACAGCGCGACGTACGCGGTCGTCCCGGCGACGGCGAGCCCGTGCGGGTTCGGTGCGTCGCCGGGCAGCACGATCTCGTCGAGCACCCCGCCCGCCGCGTCGAGGACCACGAGCGTGCCGACGCCGGAGTTCGCGGCGAGCACCGCGCCGGCGTAGGTCGTGACGTACTGCAGGTCGTTTCCGGGGAGCACGGTGAGGCTCGTCGGCAGGCTCGCGTCGATGGGCACGACGCCCACCCCGGCGGGGAAGCCGTTCGCGGTGTAGAGCACGTCCGCGCCCATCGCGAGCGCCGTGGGACCGCCGCGCGACAGGCGCGGGGCGCCGGCGGGGGCGAGATCGACCGTCACCGGCCGCACGTCCCCCGTCGCGTAGCAGGCGACGAACACCTCGGCGCGGCAGGCGCCGTCGCGGCACGCCTCCCCCGCGCCGCAGGCCTTGCCGCAGGCGCCGCAGTTCTGCCGATCCGTCGCGAGCTCCACGCACGACCGGCCGCACGCAGTGAACCCGCCGGGACACGCCGCGGTGCAGGCGGTGGCGTCCCCCTGCGTCGTGCAGAAGTCGGCCGCGCCGCAGGCCGTCTCGCACGCGCCGCAGTGCTGCGCGTCGCGGGCGAGATCGGTGCAGGCCCCGCCGCAGAGGGCGATGCCCGGCGCGCAGCCGCAGCTCCCGGCGCTGCACGCCTCGAGCGCGCCGCAGGTCGCTCCGCAGGCGCCGCAGTTCGAGGCATCGGTGAGGAGAGACACGCAGCGGCCGCCGCAGTCGACCTCGCCCGAGGGGCAGACGAGGTCCTTCTTGCAGCCGAGGGCGAACGCGAGGGCGAGCGCGACCGCGAGGGGGGAACGGAGGGTCATGGGGTCCTTTCACTGCGAGATGAGGTCCCGGCGCGGAGCGTGACCATCCACGTCCGGCCGGGGAGGGGGTTGCCGTAGCCGTCGAGGAGGGTCCGGTCGTCGCCGAGGTTCTCGACCTCGAGGTGGAGGGCCACGAGCGGCTGGCGAAGGATCCGCACGGAGGCGCCGGCGCCGAGGATCGTCTGGTCCGGGAGCCGGGCCTGGTTCCGGATGTCGAGGTACTGGTCGCGCACGTGCTCCACCTGCACGTGGGCGCCGAGGCGGCCGGGCGAGATCGCGGCCCGCGCGTAGACCCGGTGGCGCGGCCGGCGGGGCAGCGCGTTCCCGAGCACGTCGGCGCTGCCGCGCAGCACCTCGGTGGGGAGGAAGGTGTACGCGCCGGAGAGGGCGAGCCCGAGCGCGCGCCGCCAGGGCGAGGTCGCCGCCTCGGCCTCCACGCCCGCGACGAACGCGCGGCCGGTGTTGAACGGGCGGAACCGGCCGACGCTCGCCGGCTCGTACGTGATGATGTCGTCGTAGACGGTCGCGTGGCCGCCGATGGAGAGGAGCCCGAGCGCGCCGTCGTAGACGAGCCCCGCGTCCGCGCCGGCGCCCGTCTCCGGCCGCAGGTCGCGGTTCGGGGCGAGGAGTCCCTGCTCGAGGTAGAGCTCCGCGAAGCTCGGGACGCGGTAGGTCCGTCCGCCGCTCGCCCGGACCGCGAGGCCGCGGGCGAGCTCGAACGCGGCGCCGAGCTTGGCGGAGACGCCCGAGTATCCGCCGGTCCGCTCCGCCCGCACCGACGGACCGACGCGCAGCCGGCCACCGGCGAGGAGCAGGTCCTCCGCGAGCGCGCCGGCGAAGCCGGGCCGGCTCCGCGTCCCGCCGAGCGCGTCGCTCGAGTAGCCCTCCACCTCCGCGGAGGCGGCGGCGGTGAGGACGCCCGGACCGTGCGTGAGCCCCGCCTCGAGCTCGAGCCCGCCGGCGCCGCCGCGCTGACGCGTGGGGTCCGACCCCATCGCGGCGAGCCGCGTGTCGAGGAGGTCGCGGCGGCCGAACGCACGAGCGGCGAGCGTGAGGCGAGGGTGAACCGCGCGCGCGACGCGCAGCATCGCGAGCACCCGCCCGTCCTCCTCCCAGTCCGCGGGGGTCGGCTGGTAGGGCGAGCCGGGGAGCTCGCGCCGCCCGGCCGTGAGCTGCGCGAGGCCGTCGACCCGGAAGCCGCTCGCGACCCCGCCGAACTTGGCGAGGGCGCCGGCGCGCCGCGCGCCGTTGTTCCGGCGGGTCCGCTCCTCGAGGGGGCTCCCCGGCAGCGACGGCCGGTCGTCGAATGCGTAGGTGAAGTCGCCCTGGGTGTCCTCGCCGGTGGCCGCCGCGAAGAGCGAGAACGGCCCGACCTCCGCGACGGTGTCGGCGGAGATCGCGTAGGTGCCGAAGGCGCCGGTGGTCGCCTCGGCGGAGAGCTCGCCCTTCTCGCCCTGGCGCATCACGACGTTCACCGCGCCGCCGAGCGCGCCCGCGCCGAACTGCGCGCCCGCCGCGCCGCGCACCACCTCGATGCGCGAGATCCACTGGCGCGGGATGGTCGAGAGATCCACCCCGCCGCCAGCCGTGCCGAGCGGGAGCCCGTCGAGCAGCACCTTCACGCCGTCCGCGGCGACGCCCCGCACCGAGACGGTGGCGAGCTGGCCGAGCGTGCCGTAGCGGGTGACCGAGACGCCCGGGGCGGTGGCGAGGAGCTGCGCCACGTCCTTCGCCTCGCCCTCGAAGCGGCTCGCGGACACCACCGTCGCGGACGCGGTCGGATCCTTCTCGACCTCGGCGCGTGGCACCCGGACCTCGACCTCGGGGAGCCGCACCGGCGGCTCGCTCTCGGACGGCGGCGCGTCGGGGACGGTGCCGTCGGCGCGCGCACGCAGCGCGAGCCCGAGCGCCAGCGCGGCGATGAGGGCGCACGCGCGCCCCGATGAGCGGGAAGTCGAGCCCAAGTGTCGGGTCTCCTCCGGACCCGATGCATCTTTGCTCGCCGCGAACGGCGAGGCCGCGCACCATGCGCGACAGGCTCGGAGGGAGGTCTCCTGGCTCCCGGGTCGCGGAGGGACGCTCCGCTCGGTACCTCCACCTTCCCACCGCGATTGGGCTGCGGCAGTGGCGACTTCCGAGGCACCTTCACCCGGCTACAGTGGCGGGACCGCGCCGGACTTCGACCGGCTTCCCTGTTCCTCCGTGCCGCTGAATCGAAGCCACGAGTAGCGCCCGCCCGCGCCGGGTGTCAAGCAGGACCCCGCGGGGCGTCGCCGGGGCACCCGGCCGGAGAGTGCATGCGCCGGCCGGGTCCCCGAGCGAATCCGGGTGCCTTCACTTCCGTGCGGTCACCGCAGCGGTGCCGGACGGAGCGGAGCCCACGGCGACGTTCGCCTTCACCTTCGCGAGCCACGCGGGGCCGATCCCCTTCACGACGAGCACGTCCTCCGGCCGGCGGAACGGCTGGCGGGCCCGCTGAGCGACGATCGCCTGGGCGCGCTTCTCTCCGACGCCCGGCAGGCGCATGAGCTCGGCGACGCTCGCGCGGTTGAGGTCGATCCGCTCGCCCGGGCCGAGCGCTCTCTTCGCGGCGAGCGCGGGGCCCGCGAGGAGCAGCACCGCGGCGGCGACCGCGGCGAGGAGGGCCCGCCTCACGGCCGCACCTCGACGGTCTCGAGCCCCACGCGGCGCGGCGCTCCGTTCCCCGCGGGCCGCCCGTCCTCGCGCAGCTCGCGCACCTGGAGCTTGTTCGTCCCGAGGGGCAAGGCGTCGAGCAGGATCGCGATGCTGCCGTCCCTGTTCGTGAACGCGACGCCGATCTTCGGCCACCAGGTCCGCTCGCCGTTCGCGCTGTCGGGGATGGCGTAGACCGCGAGCTTGCGGGCGCCGCCCTTGTCGTTCGTGTCGCTCATCTCTCTCTCCGTTCCGTTCGAGCGCGCGGTCGTGCGCGCGAGCGGCAGGAGAGCAGCGCCTGTGCCGGTCCCAACCCCGCGGGATCCTTTGGACCGTCCACGGAACGGGGGTTCAGGCCCGGCCGCGGCGGCCGCGCGGCGGCCGCGCTCTCACGCGGCGGTCGCGTCGCGCAGCCACGCCGCCGTCTCGACGAACGACGGGCCGTCGTGGATGAGGTTCCGCCCGCGCTCGGTGGTGGACGCGAGCACGCGTGGCGCGAACGCCCGATCCCAGCCGCGCTCGCGCACGAGCGCCTCCGCGTCGATCGGGTGCTCGGGCTCCGAGAACACGATCACCCAGTCCGGCGCGAGGCCCGGCACCTCGTCGAGCTCCGGCGGGGCGTACGCGTCCGGCCGATCGCCGTGCACGGGCTCGAGCCCCGCGAGCCAGAGCAGGTCGTGCACGAACGCGCGCCCCCCGGGACGCCGCAGGTGGCGGCCGAACCACAGCTCCGCGTACGCGCGTGGCCGCGGGGAGGGAGCGGAGGCGACGAGCTCGGCGCACGCGCGCTCGAGCCGGTCGCAGAGAGAGCGCGCCTCGGCGAGCCGCCCGGTGAGCGCCCCGAGCGCGACGGTGTTCTCGAGGATGCCGAACCGGCTCTGCGGCACGGGCAGGAGCGCCACCGGGAGCCCCGCCGCCGCGAGCCGGCGCGCCAGCGGGAGCTGCACGCCGTCGGTCGCCACGACGAGCTCGGGGCGGACGGCGCGGATCGCCTCGGGGTCGCCGGAGACGTAGTCGGCGACCACGGGCGCGCCGAGGCCGGGCACGTAGCGCGCGCAGTAGGGCGTGACGCCCACCACCGCGTCGCCCGCGCCGAGCGCGAAGAGCGTCTCGGTGGCGGACGAGACCAGGGAGACGATGCGCCCGGGGCGCTCCGGCAGCTCGAACGTGGTGCCGAGGAGCGGGGAGGAGATCTTCATGGAACGCTCCGTGGAGGATCGCCGAGCGAGGCGAGCGCCGGGGCGTCGCCGCGTCCGGCGGCGCCGTGATGGGACGCGACGAGCAGGGGCGGCGACGCACGAACCCCGAGCGGGAGGGGGCGGGAGACGGCGTGGCTCGCCGGCGTCACGCCACCGCGCCTCCGTGGGGGAAGTGAGGCGTGTCGCCGAGGTCCAGCTCGCCGAAGCGCGCCTCGTACTTCGCGACGTTGTCCTGGATCGCGAGCATGAGCCGCTTCATGTGCTTGGGCGTCGTGATGATCCGCGAGCGGACGGTCGCCTTCGGCGCCTGCGGCTGGATGTAGATGAGGTCGAGGGTGAACTCGGTCTCGGTGTGGTTCACCATCGCCATGTTGACGAACACTCCGTTCGCCGTGACGGGGTCGATCTCGAGCTGGAGCTGGATCGCGTGCGGCGGGACGCCGGGCTTGTCGGACATGCCGCGGTGTTAGCATGCCGGCGCCGGGAGCGCTGCCTGGACGGGGCCGTCGCACCGGGAGCATTGAAACGTAGCCCGTCCAGGGGTAAGCGATCGTTCGGTTGGCACGCACGGGCATCGAGCACGGGAGGGAGTTCGAGCTGCGCGGCGGCCCGGACGCCGTCCTGCTCCTGCACGGGCTCACGGGCTCCACCTTCGAGATGCACGTCGTGGCGCGCCGCCTCGCCGACACCGGCATGCGCTGCCTCGCGCCGGTCATGGCGGGGCACGGCGGCGACCCCCGGGACCTGCTCGGCGTGCCGTGGTCGGAGTGGATCGCGAAGGCGCGCCGGGAGCTCGGCCGGCTCGAGGGCGCGCGGCGCACGTTCGTGGTCGGCTGCTCGATGGGCGCGCTCGTCGCCTGCGCGCTCGCCCACGATCACCCGGAGCGCGTCGACGGCCTCGTCCTCCTCGCCCCCGCGCTCGAGCTCCAGCTCCACGGCCGCCTCGGCGCCTTGCTGGCGCGGCTCGGGCCGATCTCGCGGATCGTCGTCCCCAAGGAGGCGGGCTCGGACGTCCGCGATCCCGAGATGCGCGAGCGCAACCGCGGCCCGACCCTCGGCGGCGTGCCGCTCGGCGCGGTCGCGGAGCTCGCCGCGCTCGCCGCGCACGTGGACCGCCAGCTTCCGGGCATCGCCGCGCCCGCGCTGGTCGTCGCCGGGGCGCGCGATCACACCGTCACCGTCGGCGGCGCCCGGCGGATCGCGCGGCGCATCGGGAGCGGGCCGGCCGAGCTCGTGGTCCTCGAGGACAGCTGGCACCTCGTCGGGATCGACGTGGAGCGCGATCTCTGCGCCGACGTGACCGCGCGCTTCCTGACGAGCCTCCCCGTGCCGGGGGCGCGCGCCACGCCGGAGCCGGGGCGGAGGACGCGCGGCGAGGACGGCGCCCGGGCGCGGGAGCGGAGCGGCGGCACGAGGCGACGCGGGCCGGGGTGGCGCCCGCGCGCGAGGTGAGCATGGCTTCCTACGTGATGGCGATCGACCAGGGGACGACCGGGACGACCGTCCTCGTCCTCGACAAGCGGCTCGGGCTCCGCGCGCGGGTGAACCAGGAGTTCCGGCAGATCTTCCCGAAGCCGGGCTGGGTGGAGCACGATCTCGACGACATCTGGGGCTCGACGATCGCGACGGTCCAGCGCGCGCTGCGCGAGGCAGGCCTCACCGGTCGGGACATCGCCGCGATCGGAATCACGAACCAGCGCGAGACGACCGCGGCCTGGGATCGGATCTCGGGGCGCGCGCTCCACCACGCCATCGTCTGGCAGGACCGGCGCACCACCGACGTGTGCGCGTTGCTCAAGGCGGAGGGGCACGAGCCGCGGGTGCGCGAGAAGACCGGGCTCGTCATCGATCCCTACTTCTCCGCGACCAAGATGCGCTGGCTCCTCGACAACGTCCGCGGCCTGCGCGAGCGGGCGGACTCGGGCGCGGCGGCGTTCGGGACGATCGACAGCTACCTCGTCTGGCGCCTCACGAACGGCGCCACCCACGTGACGGACGTGTCGAACGCGAGCCGCACGCTGCTCATGGACCTGCGCACGCGCGCGTGGGACCGCGAGCTCCTGGACCTGTTCGGCGTGCCGCGCAACGTCCTGCCCGAGATCGTCCCCTCCTCGCACGTGTACGGCGTCACGCGGAACGTGAAGGTCCTGCCGGACGGGATCCCGGTCGCGGGCATGGCGGGCGACCAGCAGGCGGCGCTGTTCGGCCAGGCGTGCTTCCAGCCCGGCGAGGCGAAGTGCACCTACGGCACGGGCGCGTTCCTGCTCCAGAACATCGGGAAGGAGCCCCTCCTGTCGTCGCGCGGCCTCCTCACCACCGTCGCCTGGGACGTTGCCGGCGAGGTGACCTACGCGCTCGAGGGCTCCTCCTTCATCGCGGGGGCCGCCGTGCAGTGGTTGCGGGATGGGCTCGGCCTGTTCAAGAAGACGCCGGACGTCGAGGTGCTCGCGAGGCAGGTGAAGGACACGGGCGACCTCGTGTTCGTCCCGGCGCTCGCCGGGCTCGGCGCGCCGCACTGGCGCCCCGAGGCCCGCGGCGTCATCCGCGGCATCGACCGGGGCGTCACCGCCGCGCACCTCGCCCGCGCCACGCTCGAGGGCATCGCGTTCCTCATCTACGATCTCGCCGAGGCGATGCGGGCCGAGGCGGGTAAGGCCTACCCGGTCTTCAAGGTGGACGGCGGCGCCTCGCAGAACGACCTGCTCATGCAGTTCCAGGCGGACCTGCTCGACGTGCCCGTCGAGCGCCCGCGCATGATCGACACCACCGCCCTCGGCGCCGCGTTCCTCGCCGGCCTCGCGACCGGGTTCTGGAAGGATCGCGAGGAGATCCGCAAGGCGTGGAAGGTCGGCAAGCGCTTCGACCCGAGGATGAAGCCGGTCGAGCGCGAGGGGCATCTCGCGAAGTGGCGAAAGGCAGTCCAGTCGGCCTGAGTCGGCGCACGATCCCGGGCTGCTGCGCTGGGCGCGGCGGTCACCCCAACCGATCGAGCGCGTCCGCGACGGTGTCCACCCCGACGATCTCGATCCCCGACGGCACCTCGGCGTGCCGCGCGCTCGCGGCCGGGATGATGGCGCGCTCGAAGCCGAGCCGCGCCGCCTCGGCGAGGCGGATCTCGGGCTGGGAGACGGCGCGGACCTCACCCGCGAGGCCGACCTCGCCGAGCACGAGCGTCCGCCGCGGCAGCGCGCGATCGCGGAAGCTCGAGGCGAGCGCGGCCACGGCGGCGAGATCCGCGGCGGGATCGTCCACCGACAGCCCCCCGGCGACGTTCACGAAGAGATCGCAGCCCAGGATCTCCATCCCGACCTTCTTCTCGAGCACCGCCGCGAGGAGGGCCACCCGGTTCGAGTCGATCCCGAGCGCCGTGCGGCGGGGGGTGCCGAAGCCGGTCGGCGCGACGAGCGCCTGGATCTCGACGAGCAGGGTGCGCGTCCCGTTCAGCACCGCGGCCACGGCGCTGCCCGGCGCGTCCTCGGGGCGCTCGGCGAGGAACAGCGCCGACGGGTTCGTGACCTCGGCGAGCCCGCCGGCCTTCATCTCGAACACGCCGATCTCGCTCGCCGAGCCGAAGCGGTTCTTGTGCGCCCGCAGCACGCGGTACGGGTGCGCGCCCCCGCCCTCGAAGTACAGGACGGTGTCGACCATGTGCTCGAGGACGCGCGGGCCGGCGATGGCGCCGTCCTTCGTCACGTGCCCCACGAGGAAGACCGGCGTCTCGCTCGTCTTGGCGTACGCCATGAACCGCGCTGCGACCTCGCGGATCTGCGTCACCGTGCCGGGCGCGCTCTGCAGCTCGGGCAGGTACTGCGTCTGGATGGAGTCCACCGCCACCGCGGCGGGCGCGAGCGCCTCCGCCGCGTGCAGCACCTTCTGGGCGTCGGTCTCGGCGAGCACGCGGAGGTTCGGGGCACCGACCCCCAGCCGATCGGCGCGGAGCTTCACCTGGCGCGCCGACTCCTCGCCCGAGACGTACAGCACCGGCCGGTCCGGGGTGGCGCGCGCGAGGCGGTCGAGCGCCGCGAGGAGCAGGGTGGACTTGCCGATGCCGGGGTCTCCGCCGAGCAGGACGAGCGCACCCGGGACGACGCCGCCGCCGAGCACGCGGTCGAGCTCTCCGATGCCGGTCCGCTGCCGGTCCTCCTCCCGGGCCTCTACCTCGGCGAGCGAGATCGGCCTCGCCGAGCTGGCGACCCCCCAGCCGCGCGGCGACGCACCCCTCGGCTCCGGCGCGGCGACCTCCTCCTGCATCGTGTTCCACTGCTTGCAGGCCGGGCACTGGCCGAGCCACTTCGGGCTCGTCTGTCCGCACTCGGCACAGGCGTAGACGGTCTTCGCCTTCGGGGCGGGGCGGGCCATGCGCACCGTTAGCACGCGGCTCTGACCGCGTCGGGGCGGCGGGGCGAACCCTTTCGGCGTCGCTCCGTCTCCGACCTCCGTGGCGTCCACCCGAGGTCGCCCGGGAGTACACCTGAGATGACCGTAGATCGCGCCGTCCGCGTCCTCGCGGGAACCTTCGTCCTTCTTTCCCTCGCCCTGGGCGTCGAGGCGAGCCCGCTCTTCGTCTCGGCCCGCTTCCTGTGGTTCACGGCCTTCGTGGGCCTGAACCTCGTGCAGAGCGCCTTCTCGGGGTTCTGCCCGGCGGAGATGATCCTGAGGAAGGCCGGGCTGCCCGACCGGGAGCCGGAGACGCTCGCGCAGCCGCGCGCGTGAGCACCGCGCGGTCGCGACGGTGTCGTCGCGGCGCGT
Source organism: Anaeromyxobacter sp. SG17 (assembly GCF_022690695.1). Lineage (NCBI taxonomy): Bacteria > Pseudomonadati > Myxococcota > Myxococcia > Myxococcales > Anaeromyxobacteraceae > Anaeromyxobacter > Anaeromyxobacter sp. SG17. The sequence goes on along the minus strand of NZ_JALCYX010000001.1, from coordinate 11,346 downwards.
CACGCTCCGTCGAATGGCGCGGCGCTGGCTCGCCTGGCCGGCGGGCGACCGGCAGGAACGACGCGGCGGCGCCGTCCGTACGGGACGACGCCGCCGCCAGCGTCAGACCGCAGCGGAACCGCGGCGCATCACAGCGAAGATGAGCGAGATGACCGCGAGGATGAGCAGCAGGTGAATCCACCAGCCCAGCGTCGCGCCGGAGACCATGCCGATGGCCCACAGCACGACGAGCAGGATCGTGATCGTCCAGAGCATTGTTTCCCTCCCGATCGAGAAGCTAGCCACTGCTCCGGGGCCGACGCAGCCGGCGGCTCCGCTCCGCCGGGCCGCGGGGGGAGGTCGGCGCGGCGCGTCGTAAACCCCTGCCTGACCGGTCGGTTGACGAGCGGATCGGCGGCCTCTATCGTGCGGCTCCCATGTGCGAGACCGCCAAGACCACGCTCCCGCCCGGCATCACGCCCATCGGCGCCGACGAGGCGCGCACGCTCATCCGCCACACCTCCGGCCCTGCGCTCGAGGCGCTGCTCGATCGCGCCGAGGCCGTGCGCCGGGCCGTCCACGGCGACGAGGTGGCGCTCTGCGGCATCACGAACGCGAAGAGCGGCCGCTGCCCCGAGAACTGCGGGTTCTGCTCGCAGTCGGCGCACTTCCCCGCGGCGGACGCGCCGGTCTATCCGCTCGTCCCGGCCGAGGAGATCGTGGCCCAGGCGAAGGCCGCGGAGCGCGCCGGCGCGCGCGAGTTCTCGATCGTGACCTCCGGCACGCGCGTCGCGAAGGAGAGCGAGCTCGCGACGATCGAGGAGGCGGTGCGGAAGCTGCGCGCCGAGACGGCGGTGGAGCCGTGCGCGTCGCTCGGCCTCGTGCGCGAGCCGGAGCTCGTCCGGCTCAAGGCCGCCGGGCTCATGCACTACCATCACAACCTCGAGACGGCGCGCAGCTTCTTCGAGAACGTCTGCACCACGCACACCTACGACGAGCAGCTCGAGACCATCCGCGCCGCGAAGCGGCAGGGCCTGCAGCTGTGCTCGGGCGGCATCCTCGGGATGGGCGAGACCCCCGAGCAGCGCGTCGAGCTCGCCGAGACCATCCGCGAGCTCGGCGTCGACTGCGTGCCGATGAACTTCCTGAACCCGCGGCCCGGCACGCCGATGGAGCACGTGAGCGCGATCACCGCGGAGGAGTGCCTCGCCGCGATCGCGGTGTTCCGCCTCATGATGCCGGCCGCGCACATCTTCGTGATGGGCGGCCGCGAGGTGAACCTCGGCGTCCACCAGCACCTCATCTTCCGGGCCGGCGCGAACGGCACCATGGTCGGCAACTACCTCACGAGCGCGGGGCGCGGTCCGGGCGAGACGGTGGAGATGGTGGAGGCCCAGGGGCTCTCGCTCCGGGCGCCCGACACCGGCCGGGCCTGGTCGTTCGACGGGACGGTCCCGGCCGACGCCGAGTGGAACCGCCGCGCCGCCGAGCCGGGCGGGAAGCGGGCGCTGCCCGTCGTCGGCGCGCCGCGCGGCGGCTGCGCGTAGCCGATGGGGCGCGCCTCGCTCGACTGGATCGATCGCGAGCTCGAGGCGCTCGAGACGAAGGGGCTCCGCCGCGCGCTCGAGCCGATCGGCTCGCCCCAGGGGCCGGAGGTGGAGCTCGGCGGCCGCCGCCTCGTGAACCTCTGCTCGAACGACTACCTCGCGCTCGCGGCCGACCCGCGCCTCAGGCGCGCCGCCGCGGACGCGGCCGAGCGCGAGGGGGCGGGGAGCGGCGCCTCGCGCCTCGTCGCCGGCGATCTCCCGGTGCACGGCGCGCTCGAGCGGGCGCTCGCGGCGCACGCCGGGGCGGAGGCCGCGCTCCTGTTCGGCTCCGGCTACCACGCGAACGCGGGCGTCCCCCCGGCGCTGGTCGGACGCGACGACGCGGTCTTCTCCGACGTGCTGAACCACGCGTCCATCGTCGACGGCTGCCTCCTGTCACGCGCGGAGCTCGTGCGCTACCGGCACTGCGACGTGCAGGAGCTCGCGGACCTGCTCGCGCGCTCGCGCGCGCGGCGCAAGCTCGTCGTCACCGACGCGATCTTCTCCATGGACGGCGACGCCGCGCCGCTCCGCGAGCTCGCCGAGCTCTGCGACCGGCACGGCGCGATGCTCTACGTGGACGAGGCGCACGCGGAGGGCGTGCTCGGGCCGCGGGGCGGCGGGCTGGCCGAGGCGCTCGGGATCGCCCACCGCGTCGACGTGCACATGGGAACGCTCGGCAAGGCGCTCGGCGCGGCCGGCGCGTTCGTGGCCGGGGAGCGGCGGCTCGTCGATCTGCTGATCACCCGCGCGCGGACGTTCGTGTTCACCACGGCCCCCGCGCCCGCGGCGTCGGCCGCCGCGCTCGCCGCGCTCGGGATCGTCGCGTCGGAGCCGGAGCGCAGGGAGCGGCTCGGGGCGCTCGTCGCGCGCATGAAGGCCGGTTTGGCCCGGCTCGGGTTCGACGTGGCGCGCGTGGTCGCGCCGATCTTCCCCGTGATCCTCGGGGACGAGGCCCGGGCCGTCGCCGCGTCCCAGGCGCTCCGCGAGCGCGGCTTCTACGTGCGCGCGATTCGCCCGCCCACGGTGCCGCGCGGCACGAGCCGGCTGCGCGTCACGCTGACCGCAGGGCACACGGAGGCGCAGGTGGACGCCTTCCTCGGCGCGCTCGCAGAGGTGATCCCCCTAGCCGCGAAGGGCTGAGCCGAACCGGGGTCCCCGTCGGCTCACCCTTCGCGACACGCTCTCGCCTCCGCTAGGATGGGTGCATGGCAGCGGGTGGCCTCGGGGGCCTCGGCCGGATGCTCGTCCTCGCCGGCGCGATCATCGCGCTCGCCGGGGTCCTCCTCATCCTCGCCGAGCGCTTCCCCGGGCTTCGCCTCGGACGGCTGCCGGGCGACGTCTCCGTGGAGCGGGACGGCTTCCGCCTCTACCTCCCGCTCGGCACGTCGATCGTCCTGTCGATCCTCCTCACGCTGCTGCTCTGGCTCCTCGGTCGACGAGGCTGACCGTCCGCGTCACGGCGCCTGGCAGAGCGCGGGCGGCGTGTGGACCTGCAGCGTGGCGGGCGTGACGACAGCCGCCGCTCGGTCTCGCTGAGCGGTGGCCGGCGGCGTCCGCGCGCGGCGCGGCGCGTCGGTCTGCTGCGCGGCGCGCGCAGCGAGGACGTGGGCGTAGGCGTCGCGTCGCGCCTCGACCCCGTACAGCCATTCGGCGCTCGACTTCGTGGGCACCAGGTCGGTCGCGAAGGCGACGGCGATACCGAGCCAGAGAGCGATCGTGACGAACCCGGCGAGACGCCGCCTGCGCGGCAACCCGGCAAAGAGGACTTCCTGCTTCTCGCGCGTCATTTTCCGCTCCTCCAGAGGGCGCTGCCACCACCCGATGATCTAGAGCAGCGAGAAGCAGTCTCGTGACGCGCGCCGGCGCGGTCCCTGGGGGGCCCACCGCAGGGCCAGGGGTATCACCGGAGGCGCGCGTAGCCCACGAGCGTCTGTAGCTCGAAGGGACTTCCCTTACCGACTTCACCTGACGCACAGCTCGTGAACGTGCCGCGGCCGACCGCGCGCGCGTACGCGCCCGTGCCGCCCACGACCGTCCAGCGCCCGAACAGCGCCGGGAAGCGCGGCACCTTCGCGGTGCGCTGCACGCGGAGGACGAGCGTCCCGCGCGCGCCCTCGAGCACGCGCTCCACCGTCGCCTGCGACGCGAACCCGCCGTCGTCCCGCGCCGTCCCCTCGTCGAGGAGGTCGCCGGAGACCGTCTCGAGCCGGAACTTGCCGGTGTACTGCCAGGGCGGGAACGTGACGCGGACCTCGACGCGCTCGGCGCCGGCCGGCGGTGGCTCCGGAGCGGGGGGCGGGAGCCGCGGTGGCGTGGGCGCGTCGGCGTGCGCGGGCGCGGCGGCGAGCGCGGCCACGAGGGAGAGGGCGGCGAGGGCGCGGGCGTTCACGGTCATCCTCCCCGCGCCGAGGTCGGCGGCGGAAGGCCGGCGCCCGGCTCTCCCTCCGGAGGCCGGCGGGGCTCGGGCGCCCGCCCGTGGCGCTGCTCGCACGCGCCGGCCCGGCGCTCCGCCTCCGCCGCGCTCTCCCCGAGGATCTGGACCCGGTGCGCCACCGGCAGGCACGCCGTCGTCGAGGCGCGCAGGAGGGCGAGCACGCGTCCCCACGAGACGGTCCACACGCGAGCGGTGCCGTCGACCGAGGCCGTCGCGAGCTCGGTGCCGTCCGGGCTGAACGCCGCGTGCCCCACGCTGCCGTCGTGGCCGCGCAGGATGAGCGGCTCGCCGGTGCCCGAGGCCGGGTAGACGCGCACGATGCCGTCGTGCGAGGTGAGCGCGATGCGGTCGCCGTCCGGGCTCGCCGCCGCGGAGAAGAGCCCCTCCGGCAGCGCCGCGATGGGCGGCAGCTCCTCGAGCGGCTCGAGCCGGTACACGTGCAGCGGCCCGTTCTCCTCGGCGACGAGCAGGCGCGTCCCGTCGGGCGTCACCGTCGCGCGGAAGACGCTCCGCTCCGCGCGGATGACGCTCGCCGGGGAGCCGTCCACCGGCCAGATGCGGACGGTGGCGTCGAGCTGCGAGGCCGAGACCACGAACTTGCCGTCCGGCGTCCAGCACACCGAGGTGATGCCCTTCTCGTGGCCGTACAGCACGAGCGGCTCGCCGTCTCCGTCGGCGGGCCAGATGCGCACGGTCCCGTCGAGCGAGGCGCTCGCGATGCGGGTGCCGTCGGGGCTGAACGCCGCCGAGAGGACCGAGCTCGTGTGGCCGCGCAGCTCGCGGAGCAGCCGCCCGTCGCGGGCGTCCCAGAGCCGTACCGTCCCGTCCTCCGACGCCGTCACGAGCCGCCGCTCGTCGCGATCCAGGTCCGCCGAGTGCAGCACGCGACCCGGGTCGGAGATGACGAGGGGGGCGCCGTCCCCGTGGATGGGCCAGATCCGCGCCGTGCCGTCGTGCCCGGCGGTGACGATGCGCGTGCCGTCGCGCGTCCACTCGACGGTGTCCACGAGCTCGCCGTGCCCGCGGAGGACGCCGCGCTCCCGCGGGTCCTCGGCCTTCCAGACGCGGATCGTCCGATCCTTCCCCCGCGTGAAGATGCGCGATCCGTCGGGAGAGAACGCCGCCTCGAAGGCCGTGTGGCCGCGGAGCACGAGCGGCGTGCCCTCGCCGTCGGCCGCCCACACGCGCGCGGTCCCGTCCGCGCCGACGGTGAGGACGTGCGCGCCGTCGGGGCTGAAGCGCGCGTCGATGACGGCGCCGCGGTGGCCGCGCAGGCGCACCTGCTGGGCGGGCGCGGAGACCGGGTGGATCCGCGCGGACCCGTCCTGCGAGGCGATCACGATCCGCCGCGAGTCGGGGCTGAACGCGACGGAGGAGAGCGGCGCGCCCGCCGCGCCGAACGCCGCGCGGGGCGTGCCGCCGTCGGAGAAGAGGCGCGCCACCCCGTCCTCGGAGGCCGTCGCGATCGCGCCGCCGTCGGGGGCCCAGGCGAGCGCGAAGATCGCACCGCCGGGCAGGGTCACGCGCGCGAGCAGCGCGCCCGAGCGCGTGTCGAACACGCGCAGGTGCCCGTCTCCGCCGCCGGTGGCGAGCCGCGCGCCGTCCGGTGCGTAGGCGAGGGTCAGCACCGCCCCGTCGTGGACGAGCGGGCGCGCCGGCCGCGCGCCGTCGAGCGGGACGATCCAGGCGCGCCCGTCGAGCGCGCCGACCGCGGCGGATCGGCCGTCGGGCGCGACCGCCAGCGCCGCGTGCGGGCTCGAGCCGGCGGCCAGCACGAGCGGCCTCCCGCTCGCGTCCGCGCGGAACACCCTCAGCTCGCCGTCGTGCGTCCCCACGACGACGCGCGCCCCGTCGGGCGTGAAGGCGAGCGCGGTCGTGTGCAGGCCCGGGGCGGTGAGGACGCGAGCGCCCCCGGTGCCGTCCGCGTTCCAGATGGCCACGCCCGCCGCCGGGGCGCCGCCGCCGGCCGCCTCCGCCGAGCCCACCCCCACGGCGACCTCTCTGCCGTCGGGGCTCACCGCGAGCCCGAGGCCGCCCGGCGGGTGGTCGAGCACGGCGACGGGGATCGGCTCCGACAGGATCCGCTGCGCGATCTCGAGCGCGCGGGCGGGCGGATCCTCGCCGAGCTCGGTCATGAGGAGCGCCGCGGCGAGCGGGTCGGAGGCGCCCTCCGCCGCGCTCGCGATGCGCGAGGCGCGCAGGGCGCGCTCGGCCTCGCCGCGCGCCCGGAGCGCGAGCGCCGCCGCGCCCGAGGCCGCGGCGATCGTGATCGTGCCGAGCACCGCCGCGACGCGGCGCAGCCGGCGGTGGCGCAGCGCCCGGGAGGCGGCGGCGGCCCGCTCGGTGTACGCCTCCTCCACGCGCTGCAGGGCGGCGAGGAGGGCGCTCGCGCTCTGGGGGCGCCCGGCGGGATCCTTCGAGAGGGCGCTCGCGAGCAGCGCGGGGAGCTCGGGCGGCGCGTCGTGCAGGGGGAGCGGCGGCGGCGGGCCGGGATCGAGGGCCGCGCTCCGGCCCTCGACCTGCGGGAACGGGAGCCGTCCGGCGAGCATCTGGAAGAGCATCACCGCGGCGCTGAACACGTCGGCGCGCGCGTCGCCGGGCTCTCCCCGGAGCTGCTCTGGCGCCATGTAGGCCGGCGTGCCGCCGGCGAGGCTCGCGCGATCGAGGAGGCGGGCGAGGCCGAAGTCGAGGATCTTCAGGCCGCCCTCGTCGGTGAGGAAGACGTTGCCCGGCGTGAGGTCCCGGTGGACGACGCCGTTCGCGTGGGCGTGCACGAGCCCGCGCGCGACGTCGCGCGCGAACCGCACCGCCTCGAGCGGCGCCAGCGCGCCGCGGCGGATCCGCTGCTGGAGGGTCTCGCCGCGGAGGAGCTCGAGGATGAGGTACGGCGTCCCCTCGTGGATCCCGTAGTCGTGCAGCGTGACGACGTTCGGGTGGTTGAGCCGGGCGGCCGCCTCGGCCTCCTCGCGGAGCGGCTTCTCGAGCAGCGCCGGCTGCGCGAGCGACGGGCGCATGGCCTTGAACGCGACGAGCCGCCCGAGCTCCGTGTCTCGCGCCTCGAAGACCACGCCGAAGCCGCCGCGCCCCACCTCACGGAGGAGCTCGAACCTCCCGATCCGCTGGCCCGCCACGATGGGGCGGGCGAGGTCGCCGGGATCGCGCGCGGGCGCGCTCGCGAGCTCCATGAGCAGGGAGGACAGAGCCTCGCCGTCCCCCGCCAGCTCCGGGGAGGTGGGGCGCCGCGGGTGGATCCCGTCGTCCATGCGCTCCCGCGCTCCTACTCGAGGAGCCCCTCCTCGCGTGCCATCCGGGCGAGCCGCTCCTTGAGGCGCTCGAACCGCTTGCGGAGCGCCGGCTCGTCCACGCCCTCACCCTCCTCCGCGAGGACGGTCGCGACCTCCCGCCAGGACAGGCCGCGATCGAGCCGGAGCACGAGCAGCGTCTGCTCGTCGGGCGAGAGGCGCGCGCGCAGGAGGTCGATGCCGCGCTGCCGCGCCTCGCGCTGCCCGAGGAGGACGCTCGAGCGCACCTCCTCCGCGATGCGCGACAGCTCCGTGGTCTCCAGGCGCCTGCCGCGCTGCCGGTACGGATCGCGCAGGTGGCGCGCCGCGGCGTGCCAGGCGAGCCGGTACGCCCAGACGCGCACCGGGCACTCGCCGCGGAACCCGGGGAGCCCGCGCCAGAGATCCTCGGTGAACTGGGAGAAGACCTCGGCCGCGTCCGCGTCGTTGCGCAGGATCGAGGTGAGGTACCCCAGGATCTGGGGGCCGTAGTCGCGGACGACCGCCTCCGCGCCGGCCTGGAGCTCTCCGTCCTCGATGAGCGCCCCAGCGCGGTCGTCCCTCATGCGCGCGGACCTCCCTGCCGGCTCCCACCTCCGGGGCACGGCTACCAGGCCGGGATCATGACCGACCGGACGGATCCGTTCAACGCACACGAGGCTGCCCAATTTCGTCCTCCGCGGGTCGCCCCCGCAGCGCGGGCGAGGGCTCCCCCGGAGCGAGGCGCGGGCGGGGACGACGTGACGTGCCGTTTCAGCGCGCGTGCTCGCGCGCGTGCTCCTGTAGCTCTCCCACGGCGTCCCTGGCGCGCGCCTCGGGCGAGCGATCGGTCCACATCCGCACGAGGAGGCCAGCGCCGAACCCCACGATCGCGGCCACGATCGCGCCGATGAGGAGCGTGCGCGCCCGCTGCCGCCGGTGCGCGTCCGCCACGATCGCGTCCGCCCGCGCCTCGCCCCCCCTGCGATCCCGCCGCCTCGCCATCTACAGCCCCATGCGCTGCACCTGGTAGCCCCGCTCGCGCAGCGCGGTGAGGAGCTCCTCGACGTGCTCGGGCCCGCGCGTCTCGAGCGTGAGCTGGAGGGTGGTGTCGCCGAACCGGTAGGCGAACGCGCGCGTGTGGTGGACCTCGATCACGTTCGCGCGGTGGTGGGCGACGATCGAGGACACCTTCGCGAGCTGGCCTGGCTTGTCCTGGAGCGCGACGCTGATGCGGACGAGCCGGCCGTCCTTCACGAGGCCGCGCTCGATCACCCGGGCGACGAGGTTCACGTCGATGTTGCCGCCCGAGACGATCGCGACGACGTTGCGGCCCTCGACGCCGCGCAGCTTCCGCTGCATCAGCGCGGCGACCGTGACGGCGCCGGCGCCCTCGGCGACCGTCTTCTCGCGCTCGAGGAGGTACAGGATCGCGCTCGCGATCTCCTCCTCGGAGACGGTGACGATGTCGTCCACGTAGCGCTTCACGTGGTCGAGGGTGAGCTCGCCCGCGCGCTTCACGGCGATGCCGTCGGCGATGGTGTTCGCCGGCTCGAGCGTCACGGGCTTGCCCGCGTCGATCGCCGCGATCATGCAGGGCAGAGCCTCGGTCTCGACGCCGACGACGCGCACGCCCGGACGGCGCTCCTTCGCCGCCACCGCCACGCCGGACACGAGCCCGCCGCCGCCGATCGGGACGACGATCGTCTCGACCTCCGGATCCTGATCGAGGATCTCGAGGCCGATCGTCCCCTGGCCCGCGATGATGGCGGGGTCGTCGAACGGGTGGACGAACGTGAGCCCCTCGACCTGCTCGAGCCTCCGCGCCTCCGCGTACGCCTCGTCGTAGTTCGCGCCGTGGAGGACGATCCGCGCGCCGTGCGCGCGGGTGTTCGCGACCTTCGTGATGGGCGTCGTCTCCGGCATCACGATGGTCGCCTTCACGCCCAGCCGGCCGGCGTGGTACGCGACCGCCTGCGCGTGGTTGCCCGCGCTCGCCGCGATGAGACCGAGATCGCGCTCCGCCGGCGAGAGCAGGAGGAGCTTGTTCAGCGCCCCGCGCTCCTTGTAGGCGCCGGTCATCTGCAGGTTCTCGAGCTTGAGGTGGGCGCTCGTGCCGGTCAGCCGGGAGAGCGTCTCGCTGCGGGCGCAGGGCGAGACGTAGATGCGATCCCGGATCCGGCCGAGCGCAGCCTGGACGTCCTGGAGCGTGATCATGTGGGAGGGTGACGCTACCCCTCGCGGGCGATCGATCGCAAGGCCGGGGGCGCGCGGCGGGCCTGCGCGTCGGCCGTGAGGCCAGCGACGGGCTCGGCGGTGACGGAGGCGGCGCGCCGCCGTCGCCGGGCTTCGGCGAACGGCGTGCGCCGCGCCGCCTAGTGCTGGACCAGGCGGCGGGCCAGCTCGACGCGGTTCCGGACGCCGAGCTTGTCGAAGATCGTCTTGAGGTGGCTCTTCACGGTCTGCGAGGCGATCCCGAGCCGCTCCGCGACCTCGCGCGACCGCAGCCCGTCGGCGACGAGCAGGGCGACCTCGCGTTCACGCTGGGTGAGCCCATCGCCGGGAGAGGCTTGCACGGGCTCGGGCCCGATCTGCACCGGCTCCGGCAGCGGCTCCCGCCAGAGGTGCAGCTGCGTCTTGCCCTTCCCGACCGCGGTGACCTCGATCCGGAGCCGCTCGCCGTGGCCCTCCATCACGAGCGTGCGGCGGATCCCCGGCGGCCCTTGCTGCGCCCCGTCGGTGAGGCCTCGGAGCTCGCTCGGAATGGTTGCGCCGTCGGTGGCCTCCGGGAAGAACACGCGTAGCATGTCCTCCGCTTGACGGTCGCAGCGGAGCATGGCGTCGCCCTCGCAATGAGCCGCGGCGCCCCGCGGTGCGGGGACGCGAACGTTCGCGCGCATCATGGCACTGCACCCCCTGTCGTCTCTGTGGAGACAGGTCCCACATACTACAGGCTTGAAAACAACAGGTCACCCGACGCGGGCCGCTCGAAAGCTAATTTGGGTTTTCGCCTGCCAGATCAGGGGCCTTCGTGTCCGGTGACCCAAGGACTCTGCGCGGGTTCACCGCAGGCACCGACCGTGGGTACGGGCGAGCGCAGCGTGCGATCTGCCGCAGCCGGGGAGACGCTCCGTGACCGCGGAGGTCGAGCGGGCGAGCGGCCGCGAACGCGCTGGACACGCTCGGGATCCGCGCGGAGACTCGAAGCCATGCCCTTCCCCGACCTGCGCGAGCTCGCCCGGCGCATCGAACGCGCCGAGGCGGAGCAGCTCGCGCGGACCGGCGAGCCGGGGCCGAGCGGAGCGCTCGAGCTCGGGGGCGGGCTCGCAGTCTCCAAGGGGCAGGGCTCGCCGTTCTCGGCGGCGCTCGGCGTGGGCCTCGCGGGCACGGTGACCGCCGCGGAGGTCGACCGCATCGAGGCGCACCTCGGGAGCGGCGGTGGCGCGATCCGGATCGAGATCGCCGCGCCGGCCGATGCGTCGCTCCGCGCGGAGCTGGCGCGGCGCGGCTATCGCATCGAGCGGTTCCACCAGATCTGGTTCCGCGCGCCCACGCCGCTCCCGGAGGCGCCCACCGTGGAGGTCCGGCCGATCCGGCGGGAGGAGGAGCGCGCCTGGGCCGAGACCTTCGCCGTGGCGTACTTCGGGCGGATGCCGCAGTACGCCTCCATGATCGAGGGGCTCCTGACGATGCCCCGGGCCCCGGGCAACGTCGCGTTCGGCGCGTTCGAGCGCGGCACGCTCGCGGGGGTCGCGCTCGCCTCCGCGCACCGCGGCGTGGCGACGCTGTCGGGCGCCGGCGTCGTGCCCGAGCGGCGCGGGGGCGGCCTCCAGCTCGCGCTCGTGCGCGCGCGGCTCGCGTGGGCGGCCGCGCTGGGGTGCGATCTCGCCGCCTCCGCGACCGAGCCCGGGACGGCCTCGCAGCGGACGCTCGAGAAGGCGGGCTTCCGCTGCGCGTACCCGCGGGCCGTGCTGGTGAGGGAGCGATGAGCGCCGCGCGCGGGATCGCGCTCGCGCTGGCGCTCGCGGCCTTGCCGCTCGGCGCGTGCGCGCGGCGCGGAGCGGCGGCGGCGCCCGCGGCGACC